>NZ_PVWO01000169.1 GCF_003003845.1 Chamaesiphon polymorphus CCALA 037
AGTTAACCGCGCAAGGAGTTTTAGTTATTATGCCACCAGTAGGCGCAGAAAGCGGTAATTATGAGTCAGAATTGGGGGGTCAATTATTTGTCTGGAACTATCGAACTAGACTAGGTAAGACTTTTAGTTCTTCAACGGTGTTTACTTTACCCAATGGTAGTAAAAAATCTCCCGATGCAGCTTGGGTAGAACTCTCGCGATGGGAAGCGGTGAGTCGAGAAGAACGGAAAAAATTTGCCCAGCTAGTTCCAGATTTTGTCATTGAATTGCGCTCTGAAACAGACAGATTACCCCCGCTGCAAGCAAAAATGGCAGAATATCGAGATAATGGGGTGCGGTTGGGTTGGCTGATAAATCCTCAAGATCGTCAGGTGGAAATCTACGGATTCGAGCGCGAAATTCAAGTGCTATCTGCACCGATGACTTTGAGTGGTGAGGATGTGTTGCCTGGATTTATACTAGATTTGAGTCCGATTTGGGCATAGGCGATCGAATAAATAAAGGTAGGGATAATTTATGAATTACTTCTACCTTTATTGTGAGTCAATCCTACTAAGATATATAGAGTAGGCTTTACCTCTGCAACGCGATCGAGATTGCTCGATTATCAATGATGGGAAAAAATATCTTCGTACTGTAATAAATCGAGAGAAACCAGCGTCGGCAACACTTTAAAACAATCCTGTGCCAATTCCCAGCGATCTTCGCGTTGCAATTTAGCAGTCAATTTTTGACGCATACTAATCAAATACCTGACATCATTAGCCGCATAGCGGAGTTGTTCGTCCGAAAGATTTTCGGCATCTCCCCAATCCGAAGATTGAGCAGATTTGTCGAGTTCGACACCTTCGAGTTGAGCGACTAATTCCTTCAAACCGTGACGGTTTGAGTAGGTGCGAATCAGCTTACTCGCAATCTTGGTGCAGAAAATCGGCTGAGTTTCAATCCCCAAACGATGGCGTAATTGTGCCACATCGAATCTGGCAAAGTGAAAAACTTTAGTAACAGTGGTAGATTGCATCACCTGTTGTAAATTTGGTGCGGCGGTTTGTCCTTTGGCAATCCGAATTACCGTCAGGGCACCAGGCGAGAATAATTGCACCAAACATAGCCTGTCGCGGAGATAGTTCAGTCCCATCGTCTCGGTATCGACAGCGATCGATTCTGCCTGAAGATATTTAGCAGTTAAAGTATCATCTAAATCTCGATCGCAAATTTGAAAGTCTTCCATATGGACAGGATGGGAAAAGGAAACCACCTACATAATAGAGGATCGATCGCTAGTCAGCATCCTTGACATAAAATGCTTTGCGAATAAAAATCTGCGTGAAGTAATATTCACCTTTGGCACCTCTAGCCACGCCAATACCCGTTAAGTCGAACTGGCCAGTCATATTTTTTTTGTGTCCGGGACTTTCGATCCAACCTTGGACGGCAACGAGATCTGGCTGTCCGTAGCCCATATTGTAGGCGACATTTTCTGCGGCATTGCGATAGACGATCGTCTTGGCAACCGATGCCACGCGCTCGTTAAAACCATCGTGGCTCATATTACCCGATCGAGCCATCTGCTCGCTGTGTGCTTTGGCTTGAGCGGAGATGTCGGGGTCGGCAACTAATGGCGGTAAATTGCGAGACTGACGATACTTATTAACCAGATTATAGGTAGCTAATTCGATACTGTTCATCACAGGGGCGGGGGTAGATTTACGAGCGCGCTCGGCCTGAGGTTCTGCTAGTTCGGAGCTATATTCTTGTGCGGAATCTGCATCATTTGGTACACTAATGCTAACATCTGCGTGGGCTGTTGACGCGGCTATACCTATGACGGCCAATAAGGCGCAAAAAGTGCCTAAAAAATGATATTTCATCTCAAGTTAATAAATTTTGGATACGTTCTAGATGCCACCGAGATCGAAATACAGCCAATTGGCTAAGTCTAAGATGGCATCTTGGATTTATATCCACTGCGATCGCGATCGGATCGGGATGTAATCTGCAAACAGGTAAAATTTGACAATCTCGACCGACTATTGGCTAGAATAGTAACTACGATCGATCCAAACTATCGCTATGACATCCTATTCCGCTGCTTCTGCTCGCGCTGAAATGAGTGAACTGCGTCGGCTCAAAAGTTTACTCCCACCAGAACTCCAAAGCTGGGTGACGGTAGAAACTACCGTCGAGGTCAATCCCCCCCTAATTCGCAGTGAAGAATTAGGTAAAGATCAAGTAGAAATTCAAATCGATCTGGTTAAGTGGGAACGTTTGGCTCTCGATCAACGAAATCTGTTATTTTGGCATGAAGTCGCCCGCGTCCAGAATGACACCATCTCTCGCGATGGCTGGGAAATGGCAGCACTAGCGATCGGTTTAGGCGGTGCTGTCGGCGAACTCTGGGTGCAAGATGGTCTATTATTAATCCTAGCTCTAGGACTTTGTGGCGTATCTGGATATCGTTTGTACGCCCGTAACAATAGCGATCGTCATCTCAAAGAAGCGATCGAGGCTGATGAAAAAGCAATCGCCTTAGCTACTCGCTTCGGATATACGCTCCCTAATGCCTACAAGAGTCTGGGAAGTGCCCTCAAAACGATCGCCGACGATACTCCCAAAAAGAGCAAACGCAAGCACTACGAATCCCGCCTCGACGCACTCAAACGCAGTGCTACCAAAGCTAAAGAGAAATCCGATCGCGCTCGTAATTCTACTCGCACTCGTTCTCTAGCTGACGAACGCGAAAATCGCGAAAGCTACAGATAAATTCAACAACATGATTAGGGCGCACGATCGATTGCTGTTGCCCATAACATCCCTGTATCGCCTCGATCGCAGGTATTTAATTTGCTGTCCATCGGTTATCTCGTTGGGTAGCTTTTTTCGTTGTCATTACCTTTGTAAATTTTTGATTCGATCTAAGTTTCCCTAATCGATCGAGATTTTGTGATGAATGTTGTAGTTTTATCTTAGTCGCTGGGTACCCTACATGATATCGTCGTGAAGATTGAGAGCTGTTTGGTATGTCATGGGCTTATCCTGTTTTTAGCATTTGTCAAAAAAATGATTCATGGTTGTGGGCAGCTTGGGAAGATAAGATAAAAGCCTATGATTTTATGGAGAAGTCATTCAAAGTAATTGAATTCGATTGTCTGTTTTGGTCTTTCGCACGATCGGAAAATGATGCCTTACTCTCAGCTCGAAAATTGTTAGGAAAGTCTGCACAAAGAGTAGACAACGACTTTGCCATCTCCGTAGCTCAAACTTTATACGATCGACCAAAATCCGATAAGAGTCAGCCAAAGACTTCATCTAAACCAGATATCGCTCCACAATCTGAACCTACCGAATCTAAGCCGCTAGATTTACTCGAATCTTTGACAGGGTTGGCTGGTGTAAAATCAACAGTCAAAGAACTAGTCAATATTGCCAAAGTCACTCAAATGCAGGCACAAATTGGGATGAAAGTTCCCGCACTGACACGACATTTAGTATTTACAGGCAATCCAGGTACGGGTAAAACAACAGTAGCCAGAATTATCGGTGATATCTATCGAGATCTGGGAATATTATCTCAGGGTCAATTTATAGAAGTCGATCGGGGTAGCCTCGTTGCATCGTATGTGGGGCAAACTGCACCTAAAACCACGCAAGTAATCGAATCAGCGTTAGGTGGAGTTTTATTTATCGACGAAGCTTATGCACTCGTCCCAGAGGGTAGAGAAGATCCGTTTGGACAAGAGGCGATTAATACACTCTTAAAATTGATGGAAGACCATCGTGATAATTTAGTAGTTATCGTAGCAGGCTATCAGGATGAGATGTCGAGATTTATTAATGCTAATCCTGGTTTAAAATCCCGATTCTCTCGATCGATCCATTTTGAAGATTATTCGTCTGTAGAGTTAACAGAAATTTTCAAACTTTTATGTAATAAAAATAGCTACTCTATCGATGATGCAATCTTGACTACTTTTACAGAGCTAGTGGCTGAATTTACAGATCGGATCGGCGAATTAGGTAATGGTCGATTCGTGCGAAATATCTTCGATCGATGTATTGCCAACCAATGCAATCGTCTAGCCGTTATGGTCAAACCATCTCCTGAAGATTTAAAAACATTTTTGGGTGCAGATATTCCCACTCGATCGCAATTAATCCAGTATTTAACTTAGAATTCACGAGTTATATTCATCATTGTTCGTGCTTCCAGACCCCCGACTTCTCGAAGAAGTCGGGGTCTATCATTACAAATTACATAAAAAATAGCTACCTCCTGACGAAGATAGCTATTAATAGTAAGGGTTTTCCCCCTCTAAAAATTATTGAAAGTTAGAGCTTAGTAATCGCCGTAGTCACCAGCACCCATCGGGCCACCAGCAGGTGCGCCGTCTTTTGGTTCTGGTTTATCGACGATGATGCACTCAGTCGTGAGAATCATAGCGGCGATCGAAGCGGCATTTTGCAGAGCCGAACGAGTTACTTTCGCAGGATCGACGATCCCAGCTTCAAACATGTCTACGAACTCGTTAGTTGCAGCATTGTAGCCAACGTCGAAGGATTTTTCTTTAACGCGCTCGGCGATAATAGCACCATTTTGACCAGCGTTTTCAGCAATCCGTTTGAGCGGAGCGGAGAGCGCGCGAGTCACGATTAGCGCACCAGTTAGCTCCTCATCTTTGAGGTTAGCAGTAGCCCAAGTTTCGAGTTCGGGAGATAGGTGAGCCAAGATGGTACCACCACCGGGAACGATACCTTCTTCAACTGCGGCTTTAGTGGCGTTAATCGCATCTTCGAGACGTAATTTGCGATCTTTCATTTCGGTTTCGGTAGCAGCACCAACTTTGATGACGGCAACACCACCAGCTAATTTAGCCAAACGCTCTTGGAGCTTCTCTTTGTCATAGGAAGAATCGCTTTCTTCCATTTGACGACGGATTTGCTCGCAACGCGATTTAACAGTCGCTTCATTGCCTTCCGCAACGATCGTGGTGCTATCTTTGGTGATGGTAATCCGACGTGCTTGACCGAGGGATTCTAGTTTAGTCGCATCTAGTTTCAAACCAGCATCTTCAGTTACTAATTGACCGCCAGTTAAGACAGCGATATCTTCGAGCATCGCTTTACGACGATCGCCAAAACCAGGAGCTTTAACTGCGGCAACGTTTAAGACACCACGCAGACGGTTGACTACCAAAGTAGCTAAAGCTTCTTTCTCAATGTCTTCAGCTAAAATCAGCAAGGGACGACCGGAACGAGCGACTTGTTCGAGGATCGGAACTAAATCCTGTACCAAGTTGATTTTTTTGTCGGTAATCAGGATATAAGGCTGTTCGAGGACTGCTTCCATCCGCTCCATATCTGTAGCGAAGTACGGCGAGATGTAGCCTTTGTCAAAGCGCATCCCTTCAGTAATTTCTAGTTCGGTAGTCATCGACTTACCTTCTTCTAGAGAGATCACGCCTTCTTTACCGACTTTATCCATTGCGTTAGCAATCATTTCGCCGACTTCGTTGTCGTTACCAGCCGAGATCGAAGCTACTTGAGCGATCGCTTTGGAGTCTTCTACAGGTTTGGAATGAGCTGCGATTTTCTCAACGAGGAAACCAGTTGCTTTGTCGATACCGCGTTTGAGAGCGATCGCATTAGCACCAGCAGCCACGTTACGCAGACCTTCTTTGACGATCGCGTGAGCGAGGACGGTTGCAGTGGTAGTACCATCGCCAGCCGCATCGTTAGTTTTAGATGCCGCTTGACGAATCAAGGCTACACCAGTATTTTCGACGTTATCTTCGAGTTCGATTTCTTTAGCAATGGTCACACCATCGTTAACGATTTGGGGTGCGCCAAATTTCTTCTCTAAGACCACGTTCCGACCTTTAGGGCCGAGGGTAACTGCTACCGCTTCAGCCAAAATGTCCATCCCACGTTCCAACGCGCGACGAGCATTTTCGTTGTATATAATTCGCTTTGCCATAATCTTTAAATTTAGAAGTGTAGAGGGTTATGTGTTAGTGACCAGCGACCAATTTTGGGCGTAGTGGATCGAAAATAGATTGTTGCTGAAATTGAAGCAGCTCAAAAATCGTCTAGCTCGACAATCCGTAATCCGCAATCCGCAATCCACAATCCACAATCCACAATCCGCATGACACTGGTTAGCCGACTACTGCTAAGATGTCTTTCTCAGATAACAGGACATATTCGTCGCCGCCGAGCTTCACGTCGGTACCAGCGTATTTGGAATACAGAACTTTATCGCCGATTTTGATTTCAGGCTCTTGACGAGTACCATCGTCGTTGCGTTTGCCAGGGCCAACTTGGACGACTTCGCCAATTTGGGGCTTTTCTTTAGCTGTGTCGGGAAGAAGGATACCACCAGCGGTTTTTTCTTCAGATGCGCTGACTTTTACAAAAACGCGATCGGCCAAAGGCTTAACGGTGGATACGGTTAACGATACTGATGCCATAATTATTATGAGTATTTAGCACTCTCAACTGCTGAGTGCTAATTTAGCCGAATGTGGTATGGCATGGCAAGCAAGGTTAGGGTACGGGTTACCGCACGATCTGGGCTGAGTAACAAAATCGATCGCCCCGCGAAATCGATTCACCATGCACGATCGCGCAATTGTCTTGGTTATAAGCGGTATGTCGATACACAATTAATGGATGTCCCAAAGTTACTTCTAACTGTGCGCTAGTTTCGTAATCTGCCTGAGTACAAGAAATCGTCGCATCGATCTTGTCAATTTCAATGCCATGCCGCTCTAAGGTGGTAAATGTCATGTGCTGCCGCAACTCAGATTCATAAGCCGCGCCCAACTTTGGCAGAATGTAGGTAACATCTACACAGCCAGGAATCCCGTTAAATAACAATATCTTCTTCTGGAGATAGACGATCGAACATTTCAAGATCGCCGCCACTTCACTCGGCACCGCCACCGCCTCAAATACCAATGTTTGAATGCCAACTTTCACACCCTGACGATCGAGATCTGCTTCCAAAAACACCATCGGATTAGATAGCGAGTAAGTGACTTTTTGTTGAGTAGCCACAAATACCCCTTTCCCCCTTTTAACCGTAACTAAACCCTGTTGAGTCAGATTAGAAATCGCCCGCCTAGCCGTAATCCGACTCACTGCAAACTCAGCCATCAATTGATGCTCGCTCGGCAATCGATCGCCCGATCGATAACCACCACTGAGGATTCGATCTCGCAATTGCTCGGAAATTGTCAAATGTAAGGGTAAAATCATTCGATTTTGGATTTCGGATTTCAGATCGGTAACCTTGAATACAGCCTCCCGATCGCTCTAAAATTAAACTTGTTATAACAAGTTGAGCGATAAATCACAATGGATCTGTTTGTCTCCGAGTCAGCCCCGATCGACTCATCCCTAGATTGTCCCACCCTCAGTGCCGACACACTCAAACAACTCAACACTCGATCGACAGCCCAAGGCACCCTTAGATTAGCATTACACCTGCTAATACTCCTCAGTAGCGGCTACCTTTGGAGCACCAATATCGGAGAGCATTGGCCGATCGCCCTCCCAGCTCTAGTAATCTATGGCTTCAGCTTGGCAGCCATGTTTGCCCCCGTTCACGAATGCTCTCATCGCACCGTATTTGCCAATAATACCCTCAACGATGCCGTAGGCTGGATTGCTGGCGTCCTCTCGTTCTATAACATTACCTTCTTCCGCCGCTATCATAAATGGCACCATCGCTATACTCAAGACCCCGACAAAGACCCAGAAATGAGCGATCCGAAACTCCAAACTTGGGGTGATTATTTACTCGCGATGAGCGGTTTACCCTGGTGGTGGGGCAAACTCACAACTCACTTTCGGGTAGCGATGGGGCAATTAGACAGCTATCCATTTATCCCCGAAACCGCACGGGAAGAAGTAATTCGATCGACCAGATGGCAGCTTGGCGTATATGCGATCGCAATCGGCATTTCGATTATTTTCGGGCAACCTTGGTTTATTACTTACTGGCTATTACCGCTATTTATCGGTCAACCCATACTCAGATTTATTCTGCTGGCAGAACATACCGGATGTAGTGGCGATCGCAATCCATATACCAACACTCGATCGACCCTCACCCTCTTACCAGTGCGATTGTTGATGTGGAATATGCCTTTCCACGCCGAACATCATCTCTATCCGTCGATTCCGTTTTATCAACTCCCGATCGCCCATCAACAGTTGAAAGCGCATTTTAGCCATGTCGAGCCTGGATATATCCACGTCAATCGCGCGATCGTTGCTGGCTTAAATTCTGCGGTATGAGCGAGATTTTTACGATCGATAACTTTGAATTTCAGTGCGGTAAATGCTTGTCAGAAGTCCAAATTATCTATCAAACTTATGGCGATTTAAATGCCGATCGATCGAATGCGATCCTCTATCCCACTTCTTACGGGGCACAGCATTCAGATATAGAATGGCTCATCAGTGCGGACGGAATTTTAGATCCGACGCAGTGGTTTATTATCATCCCGAATATGTTTGGTAATGGACTATCGACTTCTCCAAGTAATAGCGATTGTGGATTAGTAGAATCGGGCTTTTGGTTTACACATTTCGATAACGTCCGCGCTCAAGAAAAGTTATTAACAGAGGTATTGAAGATCGATCGATTGGCTCTAATTTATGGCTGGTCGATGGGCGCGCAACAAGCTTACCACTGGGGCGCACTCTATCCCGATCGAGTGCAAAGAATCGCCGCCCTGTGCGGAACTGCACGGACGACGGATCATAACCGGATTTTCTTGCAGAGCTTGCGGAGTGCCCTGACAGCCGATCCAGCTTGGACGGGGACTGGATTCGATCGATTACCCGAACGCGGATTGCATACCTTCGCCCGAATTTATGCAAGTTGGGCAGCCTCGCAGGAATTTTACCGCGAGGGGCTTTATTACAGCCTCGGCTACTCCTCCCTTGAAGACTATTTAGTCCGAGCCTGGGAAGCCAGCTATCGCCAACGCGATCCGCATAATCTAATTGCCATGCTCGATACTTGGCTCCATTGCGATCTCAGCGATAATTCTGTCTATCAAGGTGACTATCGATCGACTTTATCTGCGATCCGTGCCAAAACATACGTGATGCCCAGTACCACAGATTTATATTTCACCCCCGCAGATTGTGCCGCAGAAGCCGCGTTAATTACCAATGCCGAGTATCGCCCCATTCGATCGATTTGGGGGCACCGAGCGGGCAATCCATACCAAAATCCTGAAGATGCCGATTGGATTCGATCGCAGATTCACACTTTGCTTGAGGGAATAGGGGATAGGGGATAGGGAATAGGGGTAGATGGGTGGATGGAGATCCGCAATCCAAAATCCAAAATCCAAAATCCAAAATCCAAAATCCAGATAACGAAACTTGCAGGAGATATCATGCCAACACTGTCTCAAATCGCCCAAGAGCGCGAGATTCGCTACTTTTTGATATCATTTACCGACTTATTTGGCGTCCAGAGATCGAAATTAGTACCTGCTGCTAGTATCGATCGAATGGCGGCTGATGGTGCGGGTTTTGCGGGTTTTGCGGCTTGGTTGGATCTGACTCCTGCCGATCCAGATATTTTGGCCGTACCCGACCCCCAGAGCCTAATTCAATTGCCTTGGCAGCCAGATGTTGCTTGGCTGGCGGCAGATTTGCACGATATTCAGAGCGAACCACTAGCTCAATCTCCGCGCGTAGTATTAAAGCGGGTGGTGCAGCAAGCGGCAGAACTGGGCTATCGAGTCAAAACAGGGGTAGAATGCGAGTACTTTTTACTGAGTACCGATAGTACGCAGATTGCCGATGGACGAGATCGTCAAAGCAAGCCTTGTTACGACCAACAATCGTTGATGCGGCGTTATGACGTGATTCGGGAAATTTGCGATGCGATGCTGTCTTTAGGCTGGGGAGCCTATCAGAACGACCACGAAGACGGTAACGGCCAGTTTGAAATGAATTGGATGTATGCGGATGCTCTAATTACAGCCGATCGACATGCTTTCTTTAAATATATGGTCAAATCGATCGCCGAACGGCACGGACTTCGCGCGACATTTATGCCCAAACCGTTTGCCGAGCTGACTGGGAATGGTTGCCATACCCACATTTCGGTCTGGGATACCGCCGACACCGAGAATCTGTTTGCCGATCCGCAGGGAGAATTGGGACTATCTCAACTCGGCTATCAATTCATCGCAGGCGTGTTAAATTCGGTGGAGGCACTATGTGCGATCGCCAATCCCACCGTCAACTCTTACAAACGCATCAATGCCCCCGTGACGGCTTCTGGTGCCACTTGGTCGCCCAATACCGCCAGTTACAGCGGCAACAATCGCACCCATACAATCCGCATTCCCGATATCGGCAGGTTTGAATTTCGCTTGCCAGACGGCGCGGCAAACCCCTATCTATTACCTGCGGCACTAATGGCCGCCGGACTCGATGGCATCGCCAATAAAAGCGATCCGGGAGTGCGCCAAGATAATAATAGTTACACTCATCCCCCCATCGGGTTAGTCAAAACTTTACCAGGAAATCTATTAGACGCCCTCCGCTGCCTCAAAGCCAGCGACGTACTCACCCACTCCCTCGGCGAACCCTTCGTCACCGCATATCTCAATCTCAAACATCAAGAATGGCAACGAGCTAACGCCAACGTCACCCCCTGGGAACTAGAAACCACTTTGGATTGTTAGTAGTCTAAACACATCCACCAATTACCGATCGGGATCTAATAAGGATTGACAGGATGAGGTTTTCGGTACCATTTACCC
>NZ_PVWO01000692.1 GCF_003003845.1 Chamaesiphon polymorphus CCALA 037
GTCTATGGGTGATGTCTTAATACCAGGGGAAACATTGCCACTAATTCCCTATCAATCACAGGATCTAGCTCGGCTGATCGAATCTTTTCGACAACAACAGGCGAGTGGAACTTTGCAGCTTGAAGTAGAAGTGCAGACTGGCAAATATTGGCAGCGAGTTTTGATGTGGTATAAGGGCGAAATTACCTATGGTGGTAATAAGCTAATCGATCGTGGCGAACTAATTAGAACGCTCGTTCAAAAATTCAAACCAGAATACGCGCCATCGATCGAGGGTTGGCTGATCCAACAATTAGTCTATCCTCATTCTAGTCGCGACCTATTAACGTTTTTGGTGCAAAGACAGGTGTTGACGTGGGAACAGATCGATACTTGGGCGCAAGGACAGGTCGTGTTTGCCCTCGAACAAGCGATCGGTTTTCCTGGCAAATATCGGTTCGTGCCGCAGACAGACGTTGACTTCTATCATGGAGCCGACGGCTGTGGATTGAACTGGCAGCAGTTGATGATGACAGTCAATACTCGCCAGCAGTATTGGAGCAAAATTACGAATTTAATTCCGAGTATTGCCGCCGTACCCTTGCCCCCGACACCAGCGATGCTAGCCAAGATCGCCGAAGTGGCGATCGAACAACATTCGCGCAAATGGTTTGACGGACAAAGAACGATCGTCGATATTGCGACTGCTTTGGAGCGAGATCCGCTGCAAGTTGCCCGTTCTTACGCGCAATGGGTGCAAATGGGGTGGATGCATTGCCAAAAGCCGATCGATGTCGTGGTGGAGCCACAAGCCCCCGCAGAATTGCCGATCGTCTTGTCGGTAGACGACAGCCCGATCGTCCAAACGCGGATCAAGCGTGCCTTGAGCGATCATTGTGAGGTGTTGCTCGCCAATGATGCAATGAGTGCCTTACATCTACTGGCGCGGCAGCCTGTAGATTTATTGTTACTAGATGTGACCATGCCCGGTATCGATGGGATCGAGCTATGTCAGACCTTACGCCGGATGAGTAAATTTACGCATCTGCCGATCGTCATGCTCACTGCCAAAGATAAGAGCTACGATCGCGCGCTCGCCGAGATGGTAGGTGCGACTGAGTACCTAACCAAACCTTTAAATGATGAAAAATTAGTAGCGATTGTGAATCAATACACTAAAGGTGGGCATATTCAATGATAAGTCTTCTGTTTTTTATACTTAATAAATATCATGTTAGACAAGCAGAATCTCATCTTCGATCTGCATGGCTCGCTGTATGGAATTAGTACTACCTTTGTCAGAGAGATCTGCTGGCTGCCTGAGTTGTACTCATTGGCGACCGCACCAGTAGATATCATCGGTATCTTTAATTGGCGATCTCATTTAGTCCCAGTATTACATTTAGATTTACGATTTGGACGCGGTTTTTCGGGTTGCAATGTAACCGATCGAGTCATTGTAGTCGAGGATCGGGGTACTTATATCGGCATTGTCGCCCATCAGGTGTATGACGTGCGCCTGTTGGATCCCCAACCGCTCGCTCTCGATCTGATTCAAAGTCGCCAATCGGCACTCGATCGGCAATTTACGCTCGGAATCGCTCAGAGTGATGACGATGTGGTCACTTGTCTCGATCTCGATCGGTTGATTCGCGAACCAGATGCCGTTGCCGCTCTAGATAACGAGTCCCCCATTATTGCGGGAGCCGAATCAGACTTTTACAGTCGCTGTTGTCCGCAAGCGACGGTTGACGAGCGAGCTACCTTTGCCACTCGCGCTACCCAACTCAAAACTTCAATTATTCAGGCACAGAGTACCGATCGAGAAGAGGGCTTTTTAGTCATTCAAATCGGTACAGAATCGATCGGATTGCCCCTCGAACTCATCGTCGATGTCGATACCCTCGATCGATTTATGCTCTCACCAGTACCAGTTGCATCGTCTGCAATCTTGGGACAAATCAACTGGCGAGGAGAAATTTTACCAGTAGTAGAACTAGGCGGCATCTTACAAATTTTACCCGTGCTGCCCCGTCAGGAAGTCGTCATCATCCAAATCGGCGAGATCCGGCTGGGAATCGGGGTAGATCGGATTTTTGATGTCTTGTATCTACCAATTGGCCAAATTGATGAGCTACCACTGTCGGTGAGCGATCGATTGCGTGGCTATCTGCGCGGAGTCACCAAATATGGTGATCGGTTGATGTATTTAGTCAAACTGCAAGAGTTAGTAAAAAGTGAGTTTTTACCCCAGAGTGTAGCTTAGGTTTTAGGTTTTAGGCTTTAGGTTTTAGGTTTTAGGTTTTAGGCTTTAGGTTTTAGGCTTTAGGTTTTAGGCCGAAGATTTTGGAACTGCGTTCCCTCCCCCCAACTCCCAACTCCCAACTC
>NZ_PVWO01000693.1 GCF_003003845.1 Chamaesiphon polymorphus CCALA 037
ACGCGATACCAACATCGACACTAATGGGTGTGACGTAGAAACAACAGTTAAAGAAAATTGGTTTAGCAAGGAAACTATTGAAAAAATTGACTGTCCCGAACCAGAATCCGATCGACCAGAACCCGAAGAATCGGATGAATCTCCAGAAAGCGACGATCGATCCGAAACTCAAGCAGTGGATGAATTTTTAGCTGAGGACGAAGATCCAAGTCTAGACGAATTTTTAGCTGAGGATTCCCCAGCAGAAACTCAGGTTAGCTATGAATCCTCGTCAGAGTCAGAAATGGAGTGTTAGCACTTCAATGTCAAAGAGTGAGCGGGGCGGAGATTCCTCAACGATGAGCTATCTATCACCCTCGCCGCCAACTACTAACAGAGGTATGGCGGGAGTAACCCGCACTTTAGATGGCATGAGGATACCCGATCCTCAACAGGTATAGAGTTGGGTAAGAGCAGGAATGGGAAAAATAGCTGAGGATATCGGGCGTCTAGCTATTAAAGGTAATTTAGGTCTTGTTTCTAGATTTTTGGAAAAAAGTTTTTGGGAATTTTGCATAACGCTATTCAAAACGGCTGATAACTAAATCATCAGTACACAACACCAACTACTTTCGGGATTAAAAATTATGTTACGTCAAATCGCCATCGCTTCCATTCTCACTCTCAGTAGTGCTGTTACTCTCGTCAACCCCGCTCAGGCTCAAACCTCCGATGCTCAACTCAATAGCATCTTACGTCAATCGAGACAAGCAGTATCAGAGACTAACAGCTATATGAATAATGTAGTTCGTCCTGAAGCACAACGCTATCAAAACTATCTCAATTTGCTCCGACAACTCTGCGAGCGGCGCTACTCAAAAGCTTGTCAAGAGTATTATATTCGCATGGGCGGTCAACTCCAGCATCAGGATCGAGTCCAACAGCAGTATAACTACTATATCCAATGGGTGAATAGCCTGAAACCGTAGGTAATCGATCGACAATAAAGCACGAGCTAAAACTTGCAAGCTAGCATTAGTAATAAAGTTCGATAAAAAGAAGCAGCTTTGATGACTACATGACAAGTTTTTAGCTATATTTTACCGACACAGCGATGTAAACACTTAGAGATTAATGAGAGTCAAAAATATGCACCAACTCAAACTTACTTTGCTCGCGTTCACCACAATGTTTGCTGTTAGCTCGCCAGCTTTCGCTCAAGAACAACAAGTATTTCCAGGCACGATCCAATTTGGACAACAAAACTCGGTAGATCTAATCGGTGCTGGCGCGAGTATCATCAATAGTTTAATCAATCCACCCAGTCGCTCGGCAGAAATTATGGCGAATGCGGAGATTAAGAAAGCCCAAATTGCTGCTGAAGCCGAAATTACCAAGGAAAAATTACGAATCGAAGCAAGTAAAAGTCCGGATCGAGTTACCCCTGTACTCAGTCGATGGGGTGTCAGTCAAGTTCCTTGTGGAGCGGGTGCGGTGTTTATTAATGGCATCACGACAGAGACTGTTTGTATCCAACCGAGCAATACGATCGCCGCAGGTTATTACACCTATGACAGTATCGGACAACAGTTAGTTCGCAGTGGTAATAGTGTCCCAAATATTCAAACTACTACAGTATCTAGCCCTAGTTTCAGATCTGCCAGAGACAGTAGCTTCTAAATCAATCAGTAAAGATCGAGTATTTAACACCTACCTAAAACCAATGAAACTAACAACTATCGCTCAATTTTTACTAACTGGTATTATCTTTAGCACTGCTGGATTGAGTTCTGAATCAGTTTTGGCTCAACAATTACCACCGATTGTCGATAGTAATGTTAGAACTGGTTCGACAGGTCAAGGTTCAAATAATAATATACCTGAAGTAATTGTTGCCGCAGCATCTAGTCTCAAAGTCAGTTGTCAAGATTTTAAAACAGTCGTCCAAAAAGGCGATCGTCAAGCCGTAATGGTAACGTGGAATTACAATGGGTTCGGTCGAGAATTTACTCCTGAAAAACGCTGTCAGATGGTATCAGAACGGCTCCAGCAAGCTGCAAATCTTAATGGTGGTACTTTCAAAGAGTTACAGCTAGCCAGCGGTACGGTTAATTCTCAAGTTGTGATTTGTGCGGTACAGTCCAATGGTCAAAGATGCGATCGGCAAAATATGTTATTTACACTCAATCCTGAAAACGCGCGCAATCCTGAAGCCACGATGCAGAAAATCTTCACTTTCGCCCAAAATGGTCGCAGCTCGGTTCAGGAAAGTACTCGATCGCAGCCACGCTCGGCAGATCTAAATTTGGGAAATTGGGAAAACAGAGCATTTCCTCAAGCGAATAGCTCTTTAAAGAACGAGCGAAATAATCCAGATACTG
>NZ_PVWO01000694.1 GCF_003003845.1 Chamaesiphon polymorphus CCALA 037
TTAGCGATGATCCGTATCATGGTTAGGCGTTTGGCATAAAATTTAACTCTCTCCTGACTTTTCAAACATCCTCTTAAATTATGAATGCCAAAATTATCGCCAGCTTACTTATAACTAGCTTAACTTGTACTGGTATAAGTATCTCCCCGCCCACACCCGCGATCGCCAAACCGCCCGCACCAACAATCGCCAATCGAGTCTATGCCAGAGCTAACCCAGCCGTGGTGACAATTAGGGGAAATAGTGGGCATGGCAGCGGTTTTATCATTAGTGCCGATGGTTATGTCATCACCAACGCTCACGTCGTTCAGAACCAGCCAGCTATCGTCACATTGATGATGGCGGACGGGAAAACCGAAATTCCTGCCGATTTGGTGGGGTTCGCGAAAAATGGTGTAGATTTAGCCCTCCTCAAAATCAATCGCCCAGGTAAAAAATTTCCGACAGTTGCGCTCGGTCGCATGAAATCGGTCAAAGTCGGGGACAATACTTATGCGATCGGGACTCCGTTACATGAGGCATTTCAAAATACTTTGACGACTGGAATTGTGAGTGCAATGCGCGACGACGGTAAATATATCCAACACAACGCCGCCATCAATCCCGGTAATTCTGGTGGCCCTTTACTCAATGACGCTGGCGAAGTCATCGGTGTCAATACATTAGTCCTTGGCAGAAAAACGGGTAATGTCGGACTCAGCTATGCAATTAGTGCCGATGTCATCCGTCAATTTATACTCGATGCTCGTAATGGTAACAGCTCTCCAGTAGCAACGATCGACAGTAAATAGATATTTAGGAGGAGCAATTTATGGCTGCTCCTAAATATCTATTTACATGACTGCATATTGTACCAACAATTGCCCGATCTCTAAATATAACCACATTTCTCTATTAATTAAATAACTTCTATGCAAGCATACCAACAGCCAAATTTTGTAATTAAATTCCAGTTTGTTAAAGCAATATTACTATCGACACTGACGATCGCGACGACGGCTTTTGCTACCATTGCCAATTCTCAAACTACCTCTCAAAGTAGTCAGTCAACAATTCAGTTTTATTGTGGTACAGCCAAAGATCCCAGCAGCCGCAGTGTTTTACCTGCCACAGTTGCCAAAATTTCTGGATATCAAGAAGAACCAGTGCTCATTATCTGGAAAAGTGAAGCTTTTGGTAAAATGAATCCCCAAAAACGCTGCGAAACAGTTTCTCCCAAATTCCAGGCAGTTTTACAACAAGGGCGCAACTATATCACTGCTGGTGTCGATCGAAAAAGCGGTCTGGGAATTATTTGTGCGGTAGCTAATGCCGAACAAACTTGCGACCGCGAAAATATGCTGTTTACACTCAAATCTTATCAAGATGCCGGGACGACAGTTAGACAAATTAGCGATCTTTTTGCCGGGAAGACGAATATCCCAATTTATCAAAGTAGTAGTGGTAAACAAGTAGTCGATCTGCTAAATTTTTCTTTGTTAATGAAGAAGTAATCGCGATCGGACGATCGATTCAAGTCTACTATGTAGGGTGGGCATCGCCCACCAACTAGGTTTCAAGCATTATCTATTTAATAAATATTTGCTCCTACCTACTTACTCGATCGGATTATCGATTCAAGTCTACTTGAGTTGCGGCGTAGTCCTTACCCACCCTGCCCTACGGGCACCCCTCCAAGGAGGGGATTTTCAATCCGGTTTCCCTTGCTTGGTGCCAGGTTAGTTTTTTAACAAGACAATTATGAAAAACATTTTATTGACGATCGCGACAACTAGTGCATTGACAGGTACTGCGATATTTGTAGCCATAAATGCGATCGCGCAGACACCAACAGCAGTGAGATTTTATTGCGGTCAAACATTCGATCCTGATAGTAATAAAATTGTCCCGACAACCTTAATTGCCACTTCAGCTAAAAAAGAACCCATTGCAATCATTCAATGGAAATCGAAACTCAGTGGAAAACAGACACCCCAATCTCGCTGTAATATAGTATCGGCTAAATTTCAACAAGCATGGGAAGCTAAACGCCTCAATTATTTAATATCTGGAGTCGATAAGACTTCTGGATTGGGAATAATTTGCGGCATCAAAGATAAAACAACTCCCTGTAATAAAGAAACAATGTTATTCACACTCGTCAATAGTGCCGATGCCACTGCAACGATCGACAGAATCAAAAACATTAAATCAGGATCTACTAGCAATCCCATCTACCAAAGTTCTGGAGACAGCATCGTCGATATCCAAAGCATGATTAATTAACTCTCATCTAGATCTTTCACTCCCTCTGCTCAAGCTACGGTGCGTACACAAGTATGTTGGAATCGATCGTAGTCCCTTTACCCCACCCCAGCCC
>NZ_PVWO01000695.1 GCF_003003845.1 Chamaesiphon polymorphus CCALA 037
ATTTAATGTTTCAAATAAATAAATATTGTCACCAAAATCCACTTTACCATCTGCACTAGAGGGTACATTTCAACAGGCTATAAGTAACATGAAAACTGCATGGGTATTCCCCGGACAAGGCTCGCAAGTACTCGGAATGGGTATCGATTTGATCGAGCTAGATTCGGCTAAAAAAACATTCGATCGCGCCGCAGAAATTCTCGGTTGGTCGGTAGTCGATATTTGTCAAAATGATGAAGAAAAATTGGCAAATACTCGCTATACACAACCTTGTTTGTACGTCATTGAAAGTATTTTAGTAGATGCGCTCAAACAGCGCGGTCTGAGTCCCGATGCAGTGGCTGGGCATAGTTTGGGTGAATATGTGGCATTATATGCGGCTGGCGTTTTTGACTTCGAGACGGGATTGGAACTAGTCAAACGTCGTGCCGAATTAATGGATCTGGCGTCGGAAGGGGGGATGACAGCCTTAATCGGTTTCGATCGAGATAAACTAGAAATCGCGATCGCCGAGAGTGAAGGTGTCGTCATTGCAAACGATAATAGTACCGCTCAGGTGGTGATTTCTGGTACCAGTGAAGGAATTGCCGCCGTAGTGGGCAAAATTAAAGTCAAACGTGCCATCCCGCTGAATGTTTCGGGTGCCTTCCACTCGCCGCTGATGGCGACAGCCGCCACCGAGTTCGGCAAGTTGCTCGCACCGATTGAGTTTCGCGACGCTCTAATCCCCGTGTTATCTAATGTTGCGCCCACACCAACCACCAAGGGTAGCGAACTCAAAGCACAACTCGATCGTCAAATTACTGGTTCGGTACGGTGGCGAGAAATCTCGCTCCAGTTGGCCGCATTGGGCATCGAACAGTCGATCGAAGTCGGCCCTGGCAAAGTGCTCAACGGACTGATTAAGCGCACTTGTGAGGGCATTTCGACGGTACAGATGGGCACTCGATCGAATTTAGAATCGATTTAATAAATTAATTCATTCTAAATTATTCATGCCCAAACGTTAGATTTTATCGATGGCTTACCCAATCTTTAAATAATTGCCGTTGTCGATCGACAGTATTTTCTAATGCCTGTAACTGATACTGTTGGGGTTGAGGTTTTGCTAAGACGATCGGCAGTGTCATCAATCGATCGGCATGAAAAATAGTCAGATCGATTTGTTGTCCATCTGTATATAATTTCAATCGATCGACAAGTTTTTCAGCAGTTACTTTAAAACCATCGATCGCGAGTAATTCATCGCCTGGATCTATTCCTGCTAGTTGTGCGGGAGAATTAGCCGCTACCGATTTAATTGTCTCTTTCCCCCGATCGCTATTGACAGTTATCCCCAAATATGGGGTCGTTGCTTCACCAGCTTTTAATTCTAATCCAAATGGATTTAAGTAATCGTTAAATGGTAATTCTTCGACGCCATGAACATATCGATCGTAAAAGTCTGTGAGATCTCGATCGGCAACTGATTCGATAATATTTTTTAATTGTGTCTCGGTAAAACCAATTTCGGCTTTACCAAACTGTTCCCACATGGCAACTAAAACATCGTCGAAAGATTTTGCCCCATCAGTGCGATCGCGAATTAGTAAATCTAGTAACAATGTCACCATCTCGCCTTTAAGATAGTAAGACATTTGAGAATTAGAACTATTCGCATCGGGGCGATATAATTTAATCCACGCATCAAAACTCGACTCGCTCAATGGTTGCACCAATCGCCCTGGCGTCGTCTGATAACGGGTAATTTCTTTACTCAGTTCGGCTAAAAATTCTTGCTCGTCATAAATTTCTGCCCGTCGGGGAATTATCAGATCGTAATAACTAGTCGTACCTTCGCTAAACCACAACGATGGGGTATAATTTTCGCCTTCATAATCAAATTTTTCCAGCGCAGCCGGACGAATGCGTTTGACATTCCAGAGATGGAAAAATTCATGCGCGACTAACTGCATAAAGCGATTGTGTTTCTCGCTCCCTTGAAATCCAAAGCGAGGATAAAGCAGCGAACAGCAATTTTTGTGCTCTAATCCACCACCGCCACTCGGCGATAGATGCAGCAAGAAAATATAGTGTTCGTATGGCAATCCGCCAAATATTTTTGCTTCGACTTCTACGATTTTCTTAATATCTTCGATCGCGATTTGCGGATCGAGATTACCTTCACCCCACACGACTAGTTGATGAGATTTATCTAGTACGGTAAAGTCATAAATCTGCTGATAACCGATTTCAAATGGGCTATCTACTAATGTATCGAGATCGTTAGCCAGAAACGTTTGCGGACTAATTTCGGGTAATGGTGTGGTGATTTGCCAATCGGGACGAGCGGGAATAATTTTAATCTCGATCGGAC
>NZ_PVWO01000170.1 GCF_003003845.1 Chamaesiphon polymorphus CCALA 037
CCCATCCACTCATCCACCCATCCACCCATCTACCCATCTACCCATCCACCCATCCACCCATCCACCCATCTACCTCTTACTCAATTCCTCAAACTCTCTCCAGCACATCAATAATGCGCGGGGGACGTGGAAACAGCCTTTCCATTTACCGCCTTTGAGATCGAGTAATACTTCACCTTGACGATCGAGATAGCCAAACCATTCGCCATATTCCGGATCGGCAAAATGGCTCCAGGTATACTCATGCACCTTACAATACCAGTCCCAACATTCCGCTCTACCAGTAAGCCGATAACCCATTGCCAGCGCGACGAGGGTTTCGACATGTACCCACCATAGCTTTTGGTTCCACTCTAATTGTTGGGGCGGATGGCCGTCGGCATCCATGAAATAATAGATACCACCATATTTATCATCCCAGGCATAATTCAGGATATTTAATACGACATCGACAGCTTGGTTAATAGTGGCAAGATCCTGACGGCGATTGGCGATATCCATGATAAACCACATGGCCTCGATCCCGTGTCCGGGATTGATCGATCGACCCTCGAAACAATCCACATGGCTGCCATCGGGAGCGACATGCTCGTACATCAAGCCGCGCTCTTTATCGAGAAAGTCGCCCATTACTTCTGTGACAGTCAGATCCAAAACTCTGTCGAGTTCTTCCTCTGGCAATAACCAAGCCATTTCTAGGGTAAGATTGGCCAAAATCATCGGTACGGCGAGAGATTTGAGCGATCGAGTACCGGGATAGGTTTTATTGTAGCGACCCTTGGGATCGTCCTTGCGCCGCAACACATTTTGATAGGCTTGCAGGGCGACATCTTTCGCCCAAGATTCGCCATCAGCGAGGGCAAATTGACTGAATGCCATCGCCGCAAAACAGTCAGAGAAGATATTGTAAGGCTGTACGAGGGGCTGTCCCGATCGATCGAGGGCAAAATACCAATTGCCCTGCAAATCGCGCCCGTATTCGGCTAAAAAGTTCGCACCGTGTCCGGCAATCTTCAGCCATTCACTGCGCTGCTCCACCCGATTGTACAACATTGAAAACGTCCACACCTGGCGGTTCTGGAGCCAGATAAACTTATCGGTATCGTAAACTTTGCCCGATCGATCGAGACAAGTATAGTAACCGCCACATTCCCAATCGATCGAGTTTTGCTCCCAAAATGGCACCACATTATTTAGCAGCGTGTCTTTATACAGTCGTGCCAGTTCTGTGAAATCGTAATTCATCGTTCCGATCCTTGCGATAAGTTGAGCATTATCGTAATAATTGCACAGCTCTTGGTATTTTTCTGTCTTGTTACCACCATAGCTACAAGTAACGATAGAGCTATTTCGATGGGGGCGACAGTAGCTAGCAAAACTTATGTAATATTTCTTAAAAATAGTTAGATTTCTATTTTACCGCGAGCATAATAGGAACGAATCTATGTTTTATCTATATATTTAAGAGGTGTCGCCAATGCAACTCAAGTCTTGGTTAATAATTGCCGGAATCGCAGCATGTAGTACTATGGCAGCGGGAAGTTTCGATCGAGTTGGTGCTGTCACGACAGTGCTATATGATGGTACTTCAGGCGTGACACCAGATCTTTATAATGCCCCTAACTCTTACTTGAGTTTCACAAATTTAGGTACGGGTACGCAGACAGCTAGTGGCGGTGCCACCACCCTAAATACTACTTTGGAAGCCACTTATGCGGGGTATTCTAATTACAATAGCGGTGGTAGTTTAGTAAATTCATCATTTCCAGTACTAGATAATAGCATTGGCTATACATTGAGTTTTACATTCAAAGCTAATTCCCAAACTAATAATGGTACGAATGGTGACTTTCGTGCGGGTTTTAGCGCGATCGTTTTAGGAAATGATAATCGCGGAATTGAAATTGGCTTTAGAAAGCAAAACACCAAAGTCGCAGGTCTGACTCCCGATATTTTCTCTCAAAATGATAGTAATTTTAACAGTCTTGGCGAACAAAATAATACGATCGGTACGATCCTCGACAATCTAAGTACATACCAATTAAATGTATTAGGAAATACATATCAGCTAACTAGCGGTGGGAATACACTGCTAACTGGTTTAGTTCGAGACTATACTGGTGCAACGGGGCCGTTAAGTGCTGTTTATAGAACGCCCAACTTTATTTTCTTGGGAGATAACACGACTTCAGCGGGTGCGAGTGTGGATATTACCAATATCAGCATCACCACAAATGCTACCAGCGTACCAGAGCCGAGTAATTGGATCGGCATTGGACTGGCGATCGGATTTGGGATTAAACTCAAAGCTAGGTTGAGCAAATCCAATCAGGAATTTACGAAGTTATTAAAGTAATCCCCAATCCTCGATCGCAATCGATATAATATGGATCTTCGATTAGTGTCAAAACCGATCGTTATCCACTATCCACTATCCATTAAAATTGGCCGACGCTTTTTTATTAGTCTCTCATGGCAGTCGCGATCCGCGTCCGCAAATCGCGATCGATCGATTGGTAGCGCAATTACGTTTGCAGTTGTCACCAGCTAGCGAAGTTGAGGCAGCACAACTAGAATTGGCTGACAAACCATTACACCTGCAAATTAGTAATTTTGCCCGTAAGTGTGGCGACATCGATCGAGTGGTTATCCTACCACTCTTTTTAATTCCTGGCGTACATGTGATGGAAGATATCCCCACTGAGGTGGTACTTGCCCAGCTCGAAATTGGCGATAAAGTGAAGTTAAGAGTGACATCTTTCTTAGGCTCAGATCCCGATTTTGCCAATTTGTTTGCACAGAACCGTTCGAGCCTGCCCCGTCAGAGTATTATTTTAGCTCATGGTAGCCGCCGAGCTGGAGGTAATGAGATCGTCGAACGATTGGCCGAGCGAATGGATCTAGTCGCCGCTTATTGGTCGGTGCCTCCCAGTTTAGCCCAGCAAGTCGCAGCCGCGATCGATACAGGTGCTACAGAAATTGGGATTATACCTTACTTTCTATTTTCAGGAGGCATCACTGACGCCATTGCTGAGTCAGTCGCCCAATTACAACAGCAGTATCCACAGGTACGATTGGTTTTCGGCGAGCCGATTGGCAATAGTCCAGCATTAGTAAACACGATCGGCAAAATCTTAGCATCGATCGATCCGTAGTGGCGATCGATTAAACAACACCAGATGTGGATCTGTAGGGGCGGGTTTATGCAAGCGATCTCATTTGTGCCACGATCTAAAACAAACCCGCCCTTTCTATAGAGTACATCAGCCATCTTCTAAAATTAGTGCAAAATTCAGACAGAGGACAGGTAACAGAGATAGTGGGTAAAGTCTATTTAGTCGGTGCGGGGCCTGGAGATCCGGGCTTGTTGACCATTAAAGGTAAAGTATTATTAGAATCGGCTGACGTGGTGATTTATGATGCCTTAGTCAGTCCCGAAATTATCGCCATCATTTCTCCTCATGCTGAGAAAATCGATGCTGGCAAACGGATGGGCAGGCATTCTTTGCTCCAGAATGAAACCACCGAACTATTAATTACCAAAGCTCGCGAACATGCTGTCGTCGTGCGGCTCAAAGGTGGCGATCCATTTATCTTCGGGCGCGGCGGTGAAGAAATGGAAGATCTGATTGCTGCGGGAATTCCAGTGGAAGTAGTGCCTGGTGTAACGTCAGGAATTGCCGCTCCAGCCTACGCTGGCATCCCCCTGACGCACCGCAATTATAGTTCTTCAGTTATTTTTGTCACCGGACACGAAATGGCTGGTAAATACCGTCCTGGCGTCAACTGGAGTGCGATCGCGCATAGTGCCGAGACGATTGTCGTATATATGGGCGTTCACAATCTCGATCGCATTACCCACGAATTAATTACGGCTGGTTTGGCTGACGATACGCCGATTGCACTGGTACGCTGGGGTACCACACCCGCACAACAAGTTCTGATCGCTACTTTAGCGACTGTTGTCGATCGAGTCGAAACCGAAAAATTTAGCGCACCCTCGATCGCCGTGATTGGCAATGTCGTTCGGTTACACGAGATTTTGGGTAGCACGTTCGCATCAACCTAGGCAAATATCTGAAATTAGCAAACTTGGCGGGATGCCAATTTTTCAAAATGCGCTTGAGTCTGATGCAAAAACAATTCCCGACTGTCAACTGCATTAGTCAGCCTTGGTACGAGATTGCGAGCTTGAAGTGCCATGTGCATCTGTAGATGGGCTACATAGTCACTCATTTCCTCACCTACTGCTAACTGCTCGTCTGGGGCAGTCTGGGCGAAATCGTTCTGCATTACCACTCGCTCTCAAAAATTAAGGTTGGATTTGTCTATACCTATAGAGCAATTTATCACACTCGATCGACTTTGGTCAGGGGGTTGCAACTAAGTTTTACAAAGGAGTTGGGAGTGGATGGGTGGATGGGTGGATGGGTGGATGAGTGGATGAGTGGATGAGTGGATGGGTGGATGGGTAATGGGTGAAACGCTGTTTCACAATACCTAAAGCCTAAAGCCTAAAGCCTAAAACCTAAAGCCTAAAACCTAAAGCCTAAAGCCTAAAACCTAAAGCCTAAAGCCTAAAACCTACCCTCTACATCTGTATTTATACCCACACGGAGTAATCCCTTGTTAGAGTGGAAAAGGCAAGATAATTAAACCTCTAAATATATATAGTTAGCCTTTCGATTTGATATGAAACGACTCAAACGTTATTTGACTATTGCAACCATCGTAGCTGTCGTTATCCTCGGAATTAGGTTTACTCAAGAACTCGAAGATTGGAGCAGACTTGCTACCTATCGACCACCCTCAGAGATCGCGAGACTTGCCACCAGTACGACGATGACGCCGCTAGCGCAGCGATTATTTTATGTTAATAACCCGACGATCGAATCCAGAAAATCTTCACTCAATTTGTGCAAGGGTTCCGAACACACGATCGTCTTAGGTTGTTATGTCGTCCGCAAAGGTATTTTTCTCCAAGAGGTTACCGATCCTCGGCTCAAAGGAGTGATGGAAGTCACTGCGGCTCATGAGATGTTGCATGTTGCCTATCAACGGATGTCGATCTTCGAGCAAAGTCAAATTAATAAACAATTACAACAGGCGTTAATTCAACTCCAAAATCCCCGCATTCTCAGGTTAGTCGCAACATACAATCGTCAAGATCCCAAATCGGTAGATAACGAACTGCACTCGATTTTGGGGACGGAAGTAAGGGATCTCAGCCCCAAACTAGAGGAATATTATCGTGCGTATTTTACCAATCGATCGACAGTCGTAGCTCTATCTGAACGCTATGAGGGCGTTTTTACTGCGCTCCGAGCTAAGGCAAAAACCCTCAGTCAAGAATTAACCACCCGCAAATCGGCACTAGAGCAATTGTCCGCACAGGTGAAACAAGAGGCGCAAACCATTGCATCCGAACGCTCGACGCTCCAAACGGCAATCGTGGCTAATCCCCAAGGCGATTATCGTTTCCAGATATCTAATTTTAACGATCGAGTCAGAAATTACAATCAATTAGTCAGCCAACTCACCGCTCAAACAGACACCTACAATCAAATGGTAACCGAGCACAACTCGATCGCACTGGAAGAAAAGTCTTTGGTAGAATCGCTAGAAAACAAATCGATGCAACAAGTTACGCGATAATTTAGGCATGTTATTTCTCAGGTAGAACCTTGGATCGTCTGACTACTATCGCCCAACAATTTGCTGCATCGCAAGAAGTTATTGCCGTTCGCGCCTTTGGGAGTGGCAATATCAATGATACGTTCTTGGTGACGATCGCCAACGAGATCGCGCCGCACTTCGTGTTGCAACGGATTAATACTCATGTCTTCCAACAACCCGCGCTGGTAATGCAGAATATGCAGATCTTTACCCAGCATATTTTTGACAAATTAGCGCGAGAAACCGCCACCGAGAGACGTTGGGCGGTACCGCAGGTATTACTCACATTAGCAGGTGAAGATAGTTGGGTCGAACCCGATGGCTCGTATTGGCGTGCGATTAGCTTTATCGATGACTCCGAATCGATCGATATCATCCAGGATATCCAACACGGACGCGAAGTTGGCTATGCCTTGGGGCGATTTCACGATTTAATTAGCGATCTCGATCCGACAAGATTAGCCGATACTCTCGAAGGTTTTCATATCACGCCGCAATATCTCGAACATTACCACCGCGTATTGCCGACAACGCAGGTAGAGCGCGATTCCGAAGTAGAATATTGCCTGAATTTCATCCAGGAGCGGCAGGAATGGGCGCGAGTTTTGGAAGACGCTAAAAACGATGGTCGGCTGCCATTACGCCCGATCCACGGCGATCCGAAGGTCAATAACGTGATGATTTGCACCACCACCCAACAGGCGATCGGGGTCATCGATCTCGATACGGTCAAACCCGGACTGGTACACTACGATATCGGCGATTGTCTGCGATCGGGTTGCAATCCGCTCGGCGAAGAAACCAAAGACTGGGAGCAGGTACAATTCGACACACACATGTGTCGGGCAATTTTAGAAGGCTATCTGTCGCAAGCGAGCGGCTTCTTAACAGATTATGACTATGAATATATCTTTGATGGGATTCGATTAATTGCGCTCGAATTAGGATTGCGCTTTTTTACCGACTATTTAGCCGGAAGCGTGTATTTTAAGGTCAAATATCCCACTCATAATCTCGATCGAGCGTTAGTCCAGTTCCAGCTTACTGCCAGTATTGAAGCCCAAGAAACCACCATTCGATCGATTATCGAGGAATTACGAGCGTGAGTGTTTTTACTCTTTATCCTTTTCCGACCGATCGCAGTCTACTACAGGTAAAAATCGACGGTCGAGTCGAGCGATCGGATGACATTCTTTCGATCGAATACCACCTCCAAGGCGATCTCGATTCCATAGTCATCTTACCTCCTTCCGACTCACCTACCCGCACATTTGCACTGTGGGAACATACTTGCTTTGAGTTCTTTATCGGCTCTCCAGGCGAACCAAATTATTGGGAATTCAACCTCTCACCTTCTGGCGATTGGAACGTATTTAGACTCGACAATTATCGTCAGGGATTGCGAGTCGAAAGTGCATTTACAGAACTTCCCTTTCAGATCGATCGACAACTAGATACACTCTCACTCTCTGGCTCGTGGGATCTAACTAAAATTATCCCGGCAGAACGCGAACTAGAAATCGCAATTACAACCGTGGTTAAATTCGTTGGCGAAGCCTCTCCCAGGGAGAATCGAGATGAGATTAGTTACTGGGCATTAGCCCACAAAGGCACCGAACCTAATTTTCATCTCCGCGATAGTTTTATCATCAAAATATAACAACTTTAAAAGTCTGTGGTCGTTGACCAACCTATATTCATATTTCTAAATATTAATTATTAATGTGGACATGGAACAACTGACGGATATTGAATCACTCTCGATCCGTGCGAGAGTAGCCTATCTTCTTTGTCTTACAGAAAGTGTTTTGAGTGAAATTAAATCCAATATAGATGGATACCTTAAGGCTCAACATGGATTAGAAAAATGCTGGGATTGGCTGTCAGAAAAATCACCAATTACTGGCGAAGATCTTTGCTAGATATTGGCTAATGATAATGATACTGGACTAAGTATTTATAGTTCGTTAGCATACGATCGAGAAATCGAATACTCTGCTTGGGGAACAATTGTTTATACAATTGCATATACAGCATGGCAAGCATTCAATTTTGAAGAACAAGGTCTTCCATCCATAATTGAAAGTGTAGATGAAGAAACGGTTGCAGAGATATTTGAATACTTAGATAAAATACCTGCATTCGATCGAAAATATGGTTTGTATATAAAAAACAAACTTCTTGAAAAATTTACTTATGAGCCAGAAAATGAATTTGGTATTCCTATCGATCGAAAACAAATCGACTATTGAAGAGTTTAAGAATGAGTGTGCATCCATTAGCTTGGCAGATGGTATTTTTTTTGATTTATTATGTTAACAATCGAGCCAAGCATCAGGAATAGATCGAGTAAAATAATGTTCGACAGCTTGGAATGCTTCACTCGATCGGGTAATCTCAACATTGCTTGAAATCGGTCTTAGTATCCTTCATCTTGACAATCTATAATTAAGATTTATGCTAACCACTGCTCTAGATTGGCGATCGAGATAAATATCTATTAGACTTCACATAAAAATTCTAATCGATGTAGAGGTAAATCCTTAATTCTAGCTAATAAAGGCTGAGATGATTATAATAATTATTCAATGCTGACAATCGCATTGACGATATCGTGGAGTTAACCAGATCGTGTCGGAATTATTATTAACTGTCTGCATTTTTATTGCTGCTATATTATATAGCTCGGTCGGACATGGTGGTGCATCGGGATACTTAGCAGCAATGGCACTATTTGGTGTCGCGCCAGCGGTAATGAAACCGACAGCCTTAGTCTTGAATATCATCGTCTCAGCGATCGCGACGCTGAAATTTTATCGCGTGGGTTATTTTAAGCAATCGTTATTTATCCCCTTTGCAATCGGTTCGGTTCCCTGTGCCTTTATCGGTGGTTCGATTACGGTACCTACTCAGATTTATAAGCCAATTGTCGGGATGGTATTACTCTATGCGGCTGCTAGATTAGGCTTAATTAAAATCGATGTGGAGCCACAGCAACCTCGCCCAATTTCTGTATATTTAGCGATCGCAGTAGGCATGGCAATCGGTTTATTATCGGGGTTAACTGGTGTTGGTGGCGGCATTTTTCTCAGTCCGCTGCTGCTATTGATGGGATGGGCAACAATTTCCGAGTCTGCTGGCGTATCGGCAGCATTTATCTCGGTTAATTCGATCGCCGGATTGCTCGGTTATCTGACTAAGTTACCTACTTTAGCATCGAGTCTCTGGCTGTGGTCGCTCGTCGCGGCTGTCGGGGGATGGATCGGGGCGGAATATGGTAGCAAAAGAATTGGCTCTCAACGGCTCCGGTATTTATTAGCGGTAGTTTTGGCGATCGCTGGGATAAAATTAATTTTGACTTGAAACTTAGAGTGTTCGAGATGGGCATAGTGAAGATCTAACGTCAGTAAAAGAGATTGGATCTGGGCGCGGTGAAATTATCAAAGACAAAAGAGATGCATAACGATCGATTGAGTGGGATGTCTATCTGGATTTGGCAGTGGTTGCCGATTGGTGCGATCGTCGGCGTCAATTTTTGGCTGGCTCCATCGGCAAGCGCACTATCGGCGATCGAAGTGGGTAAAATTGCCAAATCAGTGACAGTCTCGATCGATAGTGAGAATTCTGTCGGTTCTGGAGTAGTAATTAGAAAAGAAGGCAATATTTATACAGTTTTGACAGCGGCGCATGTGGTTCGAGATCGTCAAGCACAGTTTAAACTTACCACTCCAGATGGTAAAAGTTATCCCTTAACTCCGACGAATATTAAAGCAACAACCGATGCCGATCTGGCGATCGTTAAGTTTCAAAGCTCGACTAATTATCCGATCGCCAAATTGGGCAATGTCGAGACAGCAAGTGAAGGTGCGATCGTCTACGTTGCTGGTTTTCCACTAGCTACAGCCGCCATCAACGCATCGATTTATAATTTTACAGAGGGTAAAGTTACAGCTAATGCCAATCGTCCATTAGCAGGCGGATATTCGTTAGTTTATAGTAATAATACCCTACCCGGAATGAGTGGCGGGCCAGTATTTAATCAAGCTGGTGAAACGATCGCCATCCACGGCAAAGGCGATGTTCAAGAGTCGAATAAAACCTCAGAAATCAATGAAAATATTCGGATTAAAACTGGGTTTAATTTGGGGATTCCAACTAACACTTTTATGCGATTGGCTGGTAAACTAGGTGTAGATTTCGGCGGTAAGCCCCCGATCGTCGTCGCGACAAATCCGCCCAAAACTCCGCAAGCTGTAGACTTTTTCTTAATCGGCGTCGATCGATTCAATCGTGGCAATCTCGGCGGCTCGATCGAGGCAATGAATGAAGCAATTAAGCTCAATCCTCGCTACACCAAAGCTTATCTCGCCAGAGCTACTGCCAACTTCACGTTCAAACGGATCGGTGCGGCAATCGCCGATGCCGATCTGGCAATTCAGAGCGATCCCAATTCTGGGTTGGCTTATGGTGGCAAATGTTTCTTCCTCAGCGAGTTTGGCAAACACGGCGAAGCTCTGGGTGTCTGCAATCGAGCGATATCGCTGGCTCCGAAAAATGCGATGGTTTACAATATCCAGGGACTAGCACAACTGCGACTGCGCAATTATAGTGCCGCCGCCGCCGATCTCGAACGATCGATCGAACTCGATCCGAAGCTTTATTACGCTTACAATAACCTCGCGATCGTCCGTAACGCTCAACGCAATCCCCTAGCAGCACTCAATCTCGCGCGTCGAGCCGTATACATTGCCCCCCAATCGCCCGCTACCCGCGCCCTATTAGGACAATTATTAGTAGCTAACAAAGACTATCGACAAGGCTTAATGGAACTGAATGTGGCTCTCGGTAGGAATCCCCGAATGACTGAAGCTTACAAAGCCAGAGCCATCGCCAATCGTGCCATCGGCAATACCGCAGCCGCCCAAATCGACGATAGGTTGGCTCAACAATACGCCTTCACCAGCACCGAAGGATTTATCGATGATATTAGTTTCTTGAATCAGTAAGTTAGTGGATAGTGAATAGTGGATAGTGGATAGTGGATAAAATGCAACCATTACCCATTATTACCCATCCACCCATCCACCCAT
>NZ_PVWO01000696.1 GCF_003003845.1 Chamaesiphon polymorphus CCALA 037
GTATAAGGTAAATTTACAACCGTAAAAAAGGTATTAAATAAGATCGAAATTAACGTATAAAAGGCAAATAAACCTAATTGATTGGTGGCGGGAAATGGCACGATCCATTGCAATGCAAAGAACAGCCCAAATGGGATCGCCCCCCAGAGCATCCACGGATAACGCCTTCCCCAGCGTTTGCGGATCTTATCGCTAAAAATCTGCCCGCGATCGCTCAATACGCCCACCATCGGATCGTTAATCGCGTCCCAAAACTTGCCGACTAGTTGGCTTTGCCCCGCCAATCCTGGCGATAAATGCGCGACATCGGTGAGGAATGGCGACAGATAAGATAGCAGTAAAATTGCCGTAATCGCCGCTCCCATATCTCCCGCACCATAGGCGAGTTTGGTGGCAAAATTAATTTTACCGATCGGGGGCGATGGCGGTAGTTTGTTAGATGGCGAGTCGCCAACTTCGGGCGGGGAATCAGTCATATGGAGAAAGGGGGACAAGCAAAATCTGACATTATCATATATCCTGTCCCAGCATCCTCTAAAGTTTCCCCTAAAGCCTAAAGCTATCAAGCCTAAAGCCTGACTTTCGCAGGAAGTCTATTGTGAGCGTGTTCCTTTTCCCTTTAACCTTTCCCCTTTACCCCCACTTCACTAAAGATTTTGCATCTGTGCAAGATGTGAGTCTACCAAATGAGGAATTGTAACTAAATGAGATTTATCTCATCAAAACTTCATACCTGTTTCATCAGAACTTGAGAACCTGAGTAGTAACCAAAATTCAGGAGCGTGAATCTCATGCAAGTTTGTGTAATTGGAACGGGCTATGTTGGTTTAGTTACTGGGGTATGTTTAGCCCAAATCGGGCATCAGGTAATTTGTGTCGATAATGATGTCGAGAAAGTCAAGTTAATGCAGTCGGGGCAATCGCCGATTTTTGAACCTGGCTTGTCGCAGATGATGACAGCCAACATGGAAGCAGGAAGACTGGAATTTACTGCCGATCTGCAAGTGGGAGTCGATCGTGGTGAGATTTTATTTATCGCTGTCGGTACTCCAGCTCTCCCTTCTGGTGCCAGCGATACTCGCTATGTCGAAGCGGTGGCGCGCGGGATCGGACAGCATCTCAACGGTGGCTACAAGGTGATTGTGAATAAGTCTACAGTGCCGATCGGGTCGGGAGACTGGGTGCGCCGGATCGTTCTGGATGGGGCTGCTGAAGGCCGATCGGAGACTCCGAGTTTTGATGTAGTTAGCAATCCAGAATTTTTGCGAGAAGGATCGGCAATTTATGATACTTTCAATCCCGATCGAATTGTAATTGGCAGTAGTAGCGAGCGGGCGATCGATTTAATGCAGCAGCTCTACGCGCCGATTGTCACCCGACAATTCGCCCAATATCCCGATTTACCGCCCGTGCCCGTATTGGTGACAGATTTGACTTCGGCGGAAACGATTAAATATGCCGCTAATGCTTTTCTGGCTACCAAAATTAGTTTTATTAATGAAGTTGGCAATATTTGCGATCGCGTGGGTGCCGATGTGACATTGGTAGCCAAGGGGATTGGATTGGATACGCGAATTGGCAATAAATTTCTCCAAGCGGGAATTGGCTGGGGTGGCTCTTGTTTTCCGAAGGATGTTTCCGCGCTGGTACATACAGCAACTGACTATGGTTATAATGCCCAATTGCTAAAAGCGACGATCGAAACCAATCGCCAACAACGATTAATTGCGATCGATAAACTGCAACAAGTTCTCAAAATCCTCAAAGGAAAAACCGTTGGTTTATTAGGACTAACCTTCAAGCCAGATACCGACGATCTGCGCGATGCGCCTGCGCTAGATTTAATCGATCGATTAACACATTTAGGCGCGAAAGTCAAAGCTTACGATCCGTTAATTAGTTCCGATTGCAATCGTCCCGATCTCGCCAAAATCACCTTGACTGCTAATGCTCAAGAGCTGGCAAGTGGTTGTGATGCCCTGGTATTAGTAACTGAATGGCAAGAATTTCAGGAGTTAGATTACGCGCTTTTGGCCAGTCTGATGGAGCGACCGACGATCGTAGATGGACGCAATTATTTAGATGCTAGATCGCTAGCTAATGCTGGTTTTGATTATATCGGTATCGGTCGTCCGCCGCTCGATCGATTCACACCTTCAGCATTTTCACCAGCGCAGATCGACGATCTGATTTTGAATGCTGCTGCTTAATCCCGTAACCCCACTTGTGCCACTTAGTACTAGTAGTCTGCGGCGTAAATATAGTTACTATTTGGTTGGGAGTTGGGAGTTGGGAGTTGCGGCTCGCGCTCGTCGGCTTTGCCGACGGTTCAGCGAGACAAGACAGGGAGT
>NZ_PVWO01000697.1 GCF_003003845.1 Chamaesiphon polymorphus CCALA 037
CTTGCCTCTGTTTGGAATTTTCCTCATTTTAGCAAGCAACCAAGTAACCCTAATTTTTAATCTTGACACTGCACTAGTTAAATTACAGCAGAGGTTTCAAAGCACGCAACGCTGGAGCTGACCAGGCAACCGGGCAATTTCTGGTATTGACCGATGATGACTATTAGTGTTGGTGACTATAAGCACCACCTTGTGGAGAAAATGGGGCGATTTCTGCTACTACCTGCAAGCCTAATTGTACCAACATCCTTTCCAATACCGAGTCGGGAGTCAATCGCAAATAGGTGGGGGCGATCTCCAGACTGACATGGCGATTGCCCAGATGATAAGCAGCTCGCAGCAAATCGATCGCATCGTCGCTGGTGACAGTTAATACTGGCTCTGGCTTTGCAGCAACTCGGACGACGACGCCAGTCTCCGAGCCGAGCAGATCGCCATCTACCAACACGGTACCGCGCGGTAATTGGAGCGAGACTGGGGTGCCATCTGCGGCGATAAAATGATGGCGGCTGCGGGTGCGTTCTTCCGCTGTCAGCCAGAGCAGCAACGGTGACGATGAATGATGGTGACGATCCAACTTTCGATCGATCGCGATTGCTGCTGGAGACGACGAGTCGTTCGACATGGGATTGACCTTACTAGCTAATAGTTGCTATTGTATCCTCACAGAGATCGCAGTCGATCGACTAGTTCATAAAGCTCCGCACTCGATTTTGGAGTTGAGGGTTGGAGCGGACAGCCTGAGTAATTTGATTGAATCTTTCGATACTCAATCCGCGACTAGCTGCAATACTCTCACATTGGTTGCAGTACCTGATGAATAGCGATCTTGCTTCACTATTTAATGCTTCCATAGTATTGGGCTGATTGCATACCAGATTTGGTAAAGAACCATTATTAGCGCGACTGACTTGAGCGAGTGTCGATTGCCGCAACGGTTCGATTTGCATCAGTGCAGCAGCGTAGTTGCGTAGATCGGTATCGCTAAATTCATCGGCACGAGCCGCGTTGCTAAAGATTAAACTGGGCTGCTGGGCGGTAAAATCTGGTACGATTCCCGCTAAGATACCCAATAAGCTAGTCGTGATGCCTATAAATAATAGGCGAGATAAACGGACAGTGTTTCTGCGGGCGTGTGGAGTTGTCATATAACCAGGTGTGAAACCAAGCGAGCAAATTTTGGTTTAAGTTGCACTCTATTTGAAGTGTTTGGCATCTGATAAGTTCCTGGATACCACCAATCGAACTAGATGGCAATCCCTACTTGCATAAAATTTGTGCGATCGATGCCGAAAAAGATCGCCCGCGCGAGCGAGCGATCTGGTGTAATCTCAAATTGAGAGCGAATAATTAAGCGTCTTCGCCGTTTGCAGCCGCTAGAGCAGCAGCTTTTGCTGCTTTCTTAGGCGGATCGAGTTTGAGACTTAAGTAGCGAATCACATCTTCACTCAGGCGCATCGCTCTTTCTAATGGCGCAATTTCTTGACCCGAGCCAGTATAATTGACCTGAACGTAGATTCCATCGCGGTTTTTACCAATTAGGTATGCAAGACGACGTTTGCCGCGTTGTTGAATTTCAATCTCGGTAGCACCGTTGGTTTCGATGATGGCTCGATACTTCTCGATCGCTCCATCAGCCTGTTCGTCAGATAAATCGGGACGCAGGATATACATGATTTCGTATTTATCGCTCACAAATTCTCCTTATGGACATAGTGGCTTTAGCTCGGTTCGTAATTGGTCGGCTAAAGCAAGGATCCACTATCTTATCAGGAAATGGTAACTTTTGGAAACTAGTAGATTGGAAGTAACGATCGCCCACCCAACATCCATCTAGATTTTAACAAAGGATGTGATGTCTTGCAGAGATTCGATCGCCCTAATAGCTCCAGGCAATACAGTTCTTTGAGGTTCTGACAACAAGAGCGACTAAATACCTCAATGTCAGTTGTTAAGTCTAAATATTAGCTAAACCATTTTGGCAGTTGATTGTCCTGCTGTTCGAGATGAGTCACGATCCACCACCCAAAGGTAGTAAAACTTAGTAACAAACAAGTGGAGAGGAGATATGCACTAGAAATGGTACGGACGATAGCAGGTGCGGAGATAATATCGAACATGGCTCATTCAGCTCAAGGCTGTTGAAATTGTTTGTGAATCGCCTTATATACGTAATTCTGCTATTTACTACGAGCTTACTGCGGTGTTTTCCAGCACTGTCGAGAGAAATTTATCGTGCTAGCATCTACCAACTTATCGCGGTTACATAGACTGACATTCGTCAACAGACGATCGACCCAATGAGTAGATCGCTTCCAAATCGAGTTATTTACTCATTTTCAGAAGAT
>NZ_PVWO01000698.1 GCF_003003845.1 Chamaesiphon polymorphus CCALA 037
AAGCAAATCTCGACTAGCAGCAATTATCGAAGCTATATGTGAAATCTTGTGGCTGGGGGTAGACAAAAGATTGTATACTAAAACAACGAGCTGATTGTTTAATTATATTGTACAGCACTTTAGCAACAACTATGTTGTTAAAGTCGCAAAAGTAGCGAAAAAGTTTTATCTGCATGTCTGCGCGCGACCACTTATCCAAACCCAGCACCGATATGATGACAGAGCAGCATACTTCTACCAAGCAGGATATTCTCGAATACCTGCTCAAGCACGGTCAAGCGATCGCGCAGGACTTGGCGATCGCGCTAGACATTAGTCCCCAAGCGGTACGTCGCCATCTCAAAGATTTAGAAACTGAAGATTTAATCGTTTATAAGTCAGTCTCAGCGGGGACGGGTAGACCCCAGCATATCTATCATCTGAGTCAGAAGGGGCGCGAACGTTTTCCTAACAGGTACGATCGATTTGCCATCTCGTTTCTAGATACTTTAGTCGATAATCTTGGCTACGAGCAAGCGAGTGAAATCATTCATAGCCATTGGCAGAAAAAAAGTATCGATTATCGTCAAAAGCTGGGACAGGGGGAATTGCTGGAGCGGGTTGCTAAATTAGTGGAACTGCGCCGTCAGGAGGGCTATATGGCCGAGTATCACCCCTTGGATGGTCGAGATGACAAATTTATCCTCACGGAGTACAACTGCGCGATCTCGCAGGTTGCGAACTCATTTCCGGCTGTGTGCGGACACGAACTCGAAATGTTCGCGGCGGCGTTAGCTGATTGTCAGGTAGAGCGCACTCACTGGCTGGTTGATGGCGAGCATCAGTGTGGCTATTTGATTTCGATGACGGATAACTGACTCTGGATTAATAGCTTATTCTTACCTGCGACTTAAGTCGCGGCTAATGTTGCAAAGTCCGCCTACGCGGACTAGGATATTCAGTTTGCGTAAGTAGCAGCTTGGGTTAACTAAAATAATCGATCGTAAATATTCTATGAATGAGAAACAGTATCTAACGCACGCTGAGGCTTTGGAAGTAGAAGCAGCATTGCTATCTACCCACGAGAAGTTTTTGACTCGGATTACAATTTCTTCGCTGCGGATGCTCCAACAGATTGCTGATGACGAGCAGGTTGCCAAAATTGAAGATCTGACTCCCCAACAGATTATCAAGTGGTTCGAGCGGGATGCCGAAATTAAACGCGCTCAAGGCGAAACCGCAGGCACTCTACAATGGTAATCTAGGCTTGCCGCTCGATACTTGTGGCGATCGAGTCAGCAGATGTAAATTGACACAAGGATCGAAAATCGCACCTAATGTTAGCGATTAGTGCCCAAACAGCAAGCTCCGAGAACACAAATATCGATTGAGTAAATACTCTAGTTTTAGCTGGAAATCCAGCTACATACAGATCTATTCCAGCGCGATTAGGTTATTATAATTTGCTAAATGATAAATTAAAACCCAGGTATTTACTAGTGTAAATGCCTGGGGAGATTGAGACTAACTGTTCTGCAAGTTTACAGATTAACGTTGTTGCGGAGTCGAAAATTGCTTGTTGATTTGGATTAGCTTCTGTTGTTGTTCGGGAGTTAGGATGGCGTTTTGTTGGGCGACTGCTTCGGCTTGAATTGCTTTGAGTTTGGTTTGTTGATCCGCCGTGAAGGTAAAGTTGGTTCTTTTTCCCTCTTTCATTGCTTGCTGAAGTTGTTGTTTTTGGGTAGGATTGAGCACTGCAATTTGCTTTTGCAGGACAGTTTGCTGGAGCTTGACTAATTTTTCTTGTTGATCTTTCGTCAGCTTGAGTTGCTCGATGGCTTGTGCTTGAGCGTTGTTAGCATTAGCTGGAGCTGTAGTCGCTGGAGTTGTAGTTGCTGGAGCTGTTTTAGTTGCAGGAGTCTTGGTAGGTGACTGTGCGAAGCTAGGAGTAACAATGGTAGCAACCATCGATAGGGAGCAAATCGCGGTAAGTGCAGCAGTTAATGTGAAATTTTTCATAGGAAGAGAATGAAATTCTGAGTGGAATTTGACCGATCTGGGAGTCGATTTTGATTGTGACACTTTTCTGATGACTCCGCTAGCTGCCAAAATGTTCTTCCGCAGGTGGATCTCCTGCGGCTAAAGGGATACAAAAAATTTTGGAATTAATTAGATCGGCTACTTTTTTGGTACCTTAAAATTTCGCTCTGACGGTAAATTCGTAGTCGCCTCCAGCTTCGAGTTGATAGTCCCACTGCTTCAAAAATCTACCTAATGCATCTTGGATCAAAGCACGTCCTAGAGCTGGTTCGACGATGAGTTCTAAGTTGCCTTCGCGACAGCACCACTGAAAATCCCAACAAAA
>NZ_PVWO01000699.1 GCF_003003845.1 Chamaesiphon polymorphus CCALA 037
AAAACTAATTACTCCGACTTTTTTCATTACCAATCAATTTTTGAAAGACTATTCTCCTACTTTTTCAGCAAGCCCTACATACTTTATATCGCTGGTTGGGCGATCGATCGCCTAAGTTGATGATTCCTTATCTAGCCGCCGCTGAATCCTATCAACGGGCAACTATCGCTAAAGATTTAGCAAAGATCCAGCCGTGGGATGCGGAAATTCGCAATACATTATTCGATCTCACTGGCGATGCTAGTAGCTATGTGCGGCAACAGGTTTTAGAAATACTTACAAAATGCCAGATCGAAAAAGCTGAAGCCGCCCATTTAATCGGCTTACTCACTCGTAAGTCTAGCGATTTACGTCAAGGAATTTTGGGTTTATTACTCAAGCAATCGGATGAAGATGCGATCGATTCTGCCCGATTGTTATTAGCTGCTAAAGATAAGTTGCAGCGACAAGCAGGGTTGGAATTAGTTGCAGAATTAGTCAAGGGAAATCGCTTAGTAACTGAGTGTCAATCGATCGCGCAAACATATCAAACCACGCGCGGCGATAAAATTACTACCGCCGAAACGCAACTATTAGAACGAATTTTTGCGCGAGAGTCTCAACCTGTAAGTTTGCGGGATGCGTTGGGTTTAGTCAATCTAGCCGATTTATACGTACCCGAACCAGTAACTTGCAATAATCCTGTCGAACTAAATACGGCTGCGGCGAAAAGTACTTTATTGGCGATCGATGAATTAATTCACCAACATCGTCAAACACCGATTCAGATCGCTTATCGTAATGGTGAAATCGAGGAAGAACTACTCGGAAATTCAAAGTGGAAATTCCCTTTGTTTCAGAACGATCTATCTCCAGCCGAAAATTTGGCGCGGTTGCCGTTAGCTGATGTCTGGGAAAACTGGTATCACAGCAATCGACTTCGAGATGAAGATGATTCAGAACTAATTCGGGCGATTGCGCCCCGCTACTGTGCGAGTATCGATCGATATGGAAAACTAACAGAATACTTAGATTATTCCACTTCTCCTTACTATGGATTACGCACCGCGTTCGATAAATCCTTCGCGGGAATTAAGTTAGATTTACGCTATCCAGAGTTGGTCGATCGCATTATTTACTGGTTGCTTTATCTACATCCCCAGTCTCAAAAAATAGAGTTTCGTTTAAACTTATTAACACATGTTTTAGCAACATTAGTAGATCCGCTCGAATTGCAAAAGTCAATCGCGATTAACGAGCGATCTCAACAGATCGATACCTATGATTTAGAAAATTTTATTGCTGCTGTTAAGAACTTTGCACAACCAGGCGAGGAAGAATCTGACAAACATATTTGGCGGTGGTGGCAAATGATTAATTGGATCGATGGGAGTATTTGGCACCAACTGATTCGCTATGGTAGAGCGGTAAACCTGAGAAATATAGCAGTTGCTCATCGATTGGGTTTTGCTAGCAGTGCCGATGTTATTTACTATCTATTGGGCAACCGATTCGAGCCAGAAATACCAGAGAGTGCTACTCCAATCCAGCAGGTGAGAAGGGATTTTTCCGATCTCAAAAATCTCACTCGGCGAAAATTATCGGATCTAGATCCAGTCATGAATATCGCGATCGAAGCTGCCAAACTCTGTCGCGATCGCATCCTCGAAATTGAATGCCAACGGGGAGATTTACCCACAGCAGCGACTAATGCAGCACTGGCTTTGAGATCGATCGAAGGTATTCCGACGATCGTTAAACTATTGCAAGGATTGGACAATTCCACCTTCGTGCGCGGCTATAGTTACGGCAACCAGAGCAAAGCCGCCGTCATGAGCCACTTGATGCGGATTAGCTTTCCCGCCAGTAACGATACGCCTGTAGAATTTGCCCGCCAAGTCAGAGCGGCGAAAATTAGTGAAGAAAAGCTGATTCAATTTGCCTTCTTTGCGCCCCAATGGGTGAATTATATCCAACAAGCCATCGATCTCCCTGGCTTTGCCGAAGGAGTCTGGTGGATTCACGCCCATACTAAAGATAATAACTGGTCGGTCGAACAAGACGTGCGGGAAATTTGGGTGGCGCAAATTGCCGAACGGACTCCGCTTTCGGCGAGTAGTCTAGTCGATGGAGCCGTCGATGTGGAATGGTTTGGGCGAGTTTACGCCACCTTGGGCGCAGAACGCTGGCAACAGTTGGATAAAGCGGCTCAATATGCCTCCAACGGCGGCGGACATCAACGCGCCAAACAGTTTGCTAATGCCATGTTAGGGCAGATCGACAGGAAAGAATTACTCGATCGAATTACCAAAAAACGCCACCAAGATTCCATCCGCGCCCTCGGCTTGTGTCCCTTAGATC
>NZ_PVWO01000700.1 GCF_003003845.1 Chamaesiphon polymorphus CCALA 037
TTCTCCGAACGATTGCTAGCTTTGGTATATAAATATGCTTATTCCCCCTTTTGGAGGGTTTATGCAAAAAACCCCTGGTAGCATCGTTGGCTCCGAGCCTGCCTTCGGCAATCGCCCTGAAGCCCTAGTCGATATCGAGCTACCAACGCCGACACCCACCGGACGAGATCTGCTCGTTGATGTTATTCGATCGACTGGACGTGAAGAAGGCAGTACCTGGAGCGGCACCAGCAATTCTAATTATTGGTGGAGCTGGCGGTGTTGGTTCGATCGCGATTCAAATCGCGCGTGCCTTAACCGATTTGACGGTCATCGCCACTGCATCACGAGCGGAGACAGTAGCTTGGGTCAAAGAAATGGGGGCACATCATATTATCGACCACAGCTTACCCCTAGCCGAACAGGTGGCCGAGTTGGGATTGGGCGCACCTGCTTTTGTCTTTTCCACCACTCAAACCGATCGCCATCTCGATGAGATCGCCGCGCTGATTGCGCCTCAAGGTCGCTTTGGACTAATTGACGATCCGGCGGTTTTGGACGTAAATAGATTCAAACGTAAGTCGGTATCGGTGCATTGGGAGCTAATGTTTACCAGATCGATCTTTGACACTGCCGATATCGCCGAGCAGGGCAAACTCCTCAATGAAGTCTCGCGCCTAGTCGATGAGGGCATTTTGCGGACGACGATGACAGAGCAGTATTCACCGATCGATGCTGCCAATCTCCAGCAGGTTCATACAACGATCGAGAGCGGCAAGGCGCGGGGTAAAATCGTGTTATCAGGATTTGACGCGGCTAAATAGATATCCAGCAGAGCGAGAGCGATCTGGATGAATGGGTAACAGACGAATTTAGCGATCGGATTCGATCGCTAAATTCGTCATGTCAACTGCTGGCGAATTTGCAAGGACACACTGCAAAAATTACTGAAGATCTGTCTAAAGTGTGGAGTTGAGCCGATCGCAGTAAGTTACTCTGATTGCAACGATCGATCGGGCATAACGCTTGGCTGGTATGGTGTGCCTTGATGAAAGCGCATGACCCAACCACTTTCCGTGCGCGACCAGATCGAGCTGCGTCTGGCATACTCGATGATGCCATCACGATCGACCTGGCTGTTGTATGTAATCTGCGCTGTATTCTTGTCGAGCAGGCGAATGGCCAGATTCGGCAGCGGAAGTACCGCGTGGATTGGCTGCGAGTCTAATCGAATAATTCGATCGCGGGTGTAGACTCGTCCCGATCGACCGAACTCAAAAAAATCCTCAGCGAACCTTCGTTCTTGAAAGGTTCGATCGAAGCGTCTGCCTGCGCAGAGAGGCTACGCCAACGCATTATCGTTACTGATGTGGATGCACATTACGCCCAAGCTATTGGAGCTGGAGCAGAAATTATTGTCGATATCCAGGATGACAAATATGGTGAGCGCAGCTATTCATGCCGGGATCTCCAAGGCCACATCTGGAATTTTAGCAGTTACAATTCCCAAAATCATCGAGCTTGGAGCAAGACAATATATTAAGTAATCGATCGAATTGTTAGGAGCCGAGCCGATCTGAGCGAGCAGAAAGTGTAATTGAAAAATCGTTGCAGATCGGCCTGAAAATATTCAACTTCTAATTTTTAGATCGAGGAATTTAGAAGTTACGATCGCGCATTCAAACCGTAACTAGACAAACATCTATCGATCGAGATCGTGATAATTAGTTCGATCGGGAGATGTCAAAAGTTTAATTATCAAACATAATTTAGATGTTGGCATTGATGTATTACATCTGTCAGATAGTTAAATTGGGTTGCTAGTGACGTTAATGCAGGTTAGGTGGCGAAATATTCAAGCTTATTGGCATCAATTGCCGATTGTCTGTAGGGGCACGATCGCGATCTGTATTCCATTGGTTTGCTTAATCGGGTTAGTGGTGACTCACTCCCTTTTCAACCAACGGATCGTTTCCGCACAGCAAGATATCATTCGCTCTCATGAAATTTTAAGCAACAGCCAGCGGGTAGCGATCGGTTTATTCAATGCTGAAACTGGCTTGCAAAGTTACGATCTTGGCAAACAAGAAGCTTACCTCAAGTCTTATAAGTTAGCATTAAGCACGCTCGAACCTACTCTGGCCAATTTGCAAAAACTCGTCCGCGATCGACCGACTCAGGCACCACAGGTCAAGCAGCTAGATCGAATCGTGAGATCGCGCATGAAATTACTACAACAAAGCGTTCGACGTGCCGAAGCCAAAATGTCGATCGGTAGTTTAAAGTCGAAGATCGAGCGAGAGATCGAGCGCAACCGATTTGGGGAGGTCATCGAGCGATTTGAAGCCGAAGAACGGCGG
>NZ_PVWO01000701.1 GCF_003003845.1 Chamaesiphon polymorphus CCALA 037
TCGGATAGTTGCAGTTAATCTGGGTTCGATTTTGCGATGATTGCGGGTTTGATGATTTATAATTGCGGGTCGCTACAGCTAGCCTCACTCCCGAACAGCAGCGACGATTAGAATCGAGCGTTACTGAACTCAACACCCGCATCTCGGCTGGACAATCTGAAATCGGGCAAGTCCGCAAGCAACTGAGTGAAAACCGCGTCCGCCGTCAGGGATTAGTCAACCAACAAGCTGGAATTCAATCCAACATTACCAGCATTAACAGTGAAATCGCCAGCAGTCGCGAAAGCCTCGCTACAGCCCTCGGTCAAATCGATCGCCAAATTTCTCAAAATCAAGCCAAAATCAGTGCCAGCCAAAAAACCTTAACCATCAACAAAAAGATCTTCGCCGAACTCCAACCCGCCGGAACTGCTGGAGCCATTGCCAGAACTCAGATCGATCGTCAAGAACAAGAAGTCGTTACCCGCGAGAGCGAACTAGAGCAACAAATTCAAGAACAAAGCCGACTCCAACTCGAACAAACCCGCCTGATTTCCACCAGTAAAGCCGACACCCAACGCCAACAACAACGCATTCAAGAACAACAGCAGCTCGCCAAACAACGCCAGTCAGAGATCGCCCAACTAGACGAAGAACATGCCAGGTTAGAGCTGAGTGTCAGTCAAAGTACCTCAAAGCTGGCAAATAGCACCGCCGTCAACCGTAAAGACCTCTTCACCCGCATCGCCGAAAACGACAAACGGATTGCCGAAATCGACTCTCAACTCAATAAATCGATCGTCGAAAACGAGAAGAAAATTACCGAAATTACCAACCAGATTGCCCAAGCCAATCAAAGCCTCAAATATCAAGAAATCCACGCCCCCGTTGCAGGCGAAGTCTTTGAACTCAAAGTTTATCCACAGGGCGTAGTCAACAGCAACTCCCCAGAGCCTATCGTCCAAATTATCCCCAGTAAAGACGCCATCGCCAAAGTCTACATTACCAACAAAGATATCGGCTTCGTCAAAATCGGTCAACAAGTAGATGTGCGGATCGACACCTTTAACTTTAGCGAATTTGGCGACGTTAAAGGGACGATCGAATGGATTGGTTCCGATGCCCTCCCCCCAGATCAAATCTATCCCTTTGCCCGTTTCCCCGCCAGAATCAGACTCTCCCAACAGAGCCTCACAGTTAAAGGCGCGGCGATTCAGCTCAAACCAGGGATGTCAGTTAAAGCGAATATCAAATTACGCGATCGCACGGTGATGAGCATCTTTACGGATATGTTCTCGAAACAGTCCGATGGGGTTAAGAATTTACGCTAGTTTCATCCCACTCAATCTCAATCATTTAGGAAACGATCTATGTCTGCTGTTTTGCAAATTGGTGATACATCTTTAACCGCCGAACAACTTTTATCATTAATCAGCAAATATCGACTCGTCCCACAGCTTGCCAAGGAGATGTTAATTGAGGCAGCGATTAAGGATTACGAAATTACTGAAGCCGAGCATCAAGAAGCCCGCCAAAGGTTTTGTCAACAACAGCAACTGGGTAGCGACAAAGATTTAGAGTTATGGCTACAACAGCAACAGTTGGGACGCGACGACTTAAAAGATTTAATCGATCGCGAATTACAACTGCGAAAATTCAAAATGAGTAAATGGGAAACCCAAGTAGAATCCTACTTTTGCCAGCGTAAATCCCAGATCGATCGAGTCGTATTTTCGATGATTCGCGTTAAAGAAATCGACGTAGCTGAAGAAATTTACTTCCGCTTAGTCTCTGAAGAATCAACCTTCGTCGAACAAGCTCCCCGCCACTCTGAAGGCATAGAAGCCAAAACCAAAGGCATTAGTGGCCCCGTCGAACTCGGCAAACTCGACCCCATCCTCGCAAATGCCTTAATTACACTCCAACCATTAGAAGTCCTGCCACCCCTACAAATCGGCGAATGGTGGGTAGTTTTGCAACTTGAAAACATTATCCCCGCCCAACTCGACGAAGACATGCGTCAATACCTCACTGAGGAACTATTCAATCAGTGGATTTATGAAGAAGTCCAAAAGCTTTTAACTAGTTCTTTGGTTGTTGCAGGGAGTAATTAGAGAGGGGTAAAGGGTAAAGGGTAAAGGGTAAAGGGTAAAGGAGGGAATATATGTACTCGAAGAAGAAAATCGAAGAGTTTGAAGACTTAGTTGTTTGGCAGAAGGGAATACAAATGGTTAAACAAATTTATGTGGTTACGGATGAGGGCAAATTGAGTAAGGGGTTTTTTGCATAAACCCTCCAAAAGGGGGAATAAGCAGATTTATATACCAGGGCTAGCAGTTTTCTTCAAGTAA
>NZ_PVWO01000702.1 GCF_003003845.1 Chamaesiphon polymorphus CCALA 037
CATCCTCCCAACTCCCACCTCCCAACTCCCACCTCCCACCTCCCAACTCCCTGTCTTGTCTCGCTATACCGTCGGGAAACCCGACGAGCGCGAGCCGCAACTCCCAACTCCCCACCAATAGGAAAAGTTAAAATAGAAAACCATTTATCCTCTAGTCGTTGTGAAAGCAGTTATTCTCCTCTCAGGTGGTTTAGATTCTTCGACGGTGTTGTACTTAGCCAAAAGTGAGGGTTATAGCTGTTATGCCCTCTCTTTTGATTATCAACAACGTCATCGGCGCGAACTCGAAGCGGCGAGTGCGATCGCGAGTGCTGTTGGGGTAGTCGAGCATCAAGTCGTGAGCTTCGATCTCCGTTTGTGGGGAGGTTCGGCACTCACAGACGATCGGATCGCACTGCCACAAGAACGAAATCTCGCTCAAATGTCAGAATCTATTCCAGTAACGTATGTTCCCGCCCGCAACACCATTTTTTTGAGTTTCGCGCTTGCATATGCCGAAGCGATCGAAGCTAATCGAGTTTACATCGGTGTCAATGCCCTCGATTATTCCGGCTATCCAGATTGTCGTCCCGATTATATCGAGGCAATGCAATCTGTGTTTAGATTGGGCACTAAACAAGGTAGGGAAGGCGATCCGATCGAAATCGTCACCCCCTTAATCGATCTCAAAAAAACTGAAATTATCCAGCTCGGCGATCGATTGGGCGTACCCTGGGCGCAAACTTGGTCTTGCTACTCAGGAGATCGCGTCCCTTGCGGTACCTGCGACTCCTGTCGCCTGCGGTTAGCAGCTTTTGAGGAGCTAGGGGTGGTAGATCCGGGGATGAGAGATAGGCTTTAGGTTTTAGGCTTTAGGCTTTAGGCTTTGGAACTACGTTCCCCATCCACCCATCCACTCATCCACCCATCCACCCATCCACCCATCCACCCATCCACCCATCCACCCTTACCTCCGCACCTTCACCCGTACCCGATCGATCCTCGGCCCGACGGTCGAAACGATCGTTAGAATCCATTCTCCATACTCTAATGATTCCCCAATCTGGGGGAAATGTTGCAATTTGTTAAGCAGAAATCCGGCCAGAGTTTGATAATCATCGGCTAAGGGGAGAGCGATCTTGAGTTGGGCGTTGAGATCTTCGAGATTGATTTGAGCTTGGACGAGAAATGTCCCGTCGGCGAGCTGCTGAATCAATTGTGTGGGTCGATCGGAGGTGACTTTCATGCCAATCATTTCTTCGATCGCATCTTGACGGGTAATCAAGCCAGCAGTATTGCCAAATTCGTCAACCACGATCGTCATGTGAGTGTCTGAGAGTTGCATCTGTTGGAGGACAACGCTCACGGGTGTAGATTCGGCAACAAATTCTACTGGTTGAATCCATTTGGCGATCGGAATTTGTCCGGCTGGTTTACCTTGAGTGAGTAAAGTACCAAAATCTTTAAAAGCAACGATCCCGACAATTTTGTTGAGCGAGGTATCGGTAACGGGATAGCGGGAATAACCAGTTGTAGCGACTTTAATCAGCAGTGTTTGACAACTGGCTGTTTTAGGAACGGTGACGATCTGGGTACTAGGGATCATCACATCGGTGGCAATCTTATTGGCAAATTCCAGGACTTTAGTTAAGACTTCGCGTTGTTCGAGTGCTAGTCCGCTGGATTCGCGTTCGGTGGAGACGATCGCTTGCAACTCTTTAAATGTCACCCGATCGCGACTATCGTACCGCTCTTTAATGCCGAATATTCGCAAACACAGTTTGGTAGATCGATCGAGTACCCAAATCAGCGGACTAAAAATCCGCGCGATGGCGAGGCTCGGCGCGCCCAAAAAACGGGCGATTGGTTCGGCATAAATCAACGCGATCGATTTGGGGATTAGTTCGCCAAAGACAATCTGGAGATATGCCAACAGTACAAATGTCAGGGGAATTGCTAGCGAATGTGCCAGTGGGACATTTTCTAAATACTGCATCAAAATTTGGACGATCGCGCGTTCGCCAATCCAGCCAAGAGCCAAACTTGAGAGCGAAATACCGACTTGGGTAGTCGAGAGCAATCGATCGATCCGACGTTGTAGATCTTGCACTTGTTTAGCGCGATCGTCTCCAGCCGCCACCAACTGACTGATGCGCGATCTTCGCACTGACAAGATCGAAAACTCAGCGACAACAAAAAAGGCATCGATCGCAATCAATCCGAATACCAGTAGCAGTCGCCACCCAATTTCTGAACCACCTAAAAGTGAATGAGGATCGTTCATTGTCGGGATTTTTAGGAATGAAAGGGTAGATGGGTGGATGGGTGGATGGGTGGATGGG
>NZ_PVWO01000703.1 GCF_003003845.1 Chamaesiphon polymorphus CCALA 037
CCTTACCCCAACTGTAGTTGACGATTTGAGCTGCTAACTCTTTACTCATCAAGTCAAACCAGCCATTAGAGGTTTTCTCTGGGGAAAACCTCTAATGGCTAAAGTCGAGTTAGAGAAGTCGGGGATCTGTCCGCAGCGATATGGCAACAGTAATAGAATCTAAAATTAGAAAAACCTAAATAACATCGAACTCAAACCTGTAAATAAATCGACCATATTGCCATTACCGGGATTCATATTCGTATCCGTGGGTTGGCTGGCAAGTTTGATTTTGGCAATCAGTGCTTGGGCTACTTGCGTGCCTTCGCGATCGGCAATGGCAAAATATAAGCGTTCGGCTGCCATGGCATCTTCCATTGCGCCGCGATCGTTTTGGAGTCGAAATTTGGCCATCGATCTCGCCAGATAAGCACCCGGAAATTTAGGATTGAGGCTAATTGCGCGATCGTAGTTGGCGACAGCACCAGCAAAATCATTTTTCTGCCAGTCTGCAAAGCCCCACTTATAAAAATCTTCAGCTTTGCCCAAACTCAACGGAATCCCAATTGCCCCATCGAGATAAGCCGCACTCACATCGATGCCAGTCACATTAGCATTGGTAAGATAAGCCGATCGCAAGTCGGTACCATTTAAATTTGCCCCACGTAGATCTGCCCCCGTCAAATTGGCACCATTGAAAGATGCACCTGCCAAATTTGCACCGCGTAAATCTGCCCCAGCCAGATTTGCCTGACTGAGATTGGCACCAGCTAAATTCGCCCGTTCTAATTTGGCACCAGCTAGATTGTTTGTCACCAATCCCACACCAGCTAAATCGCACTGTGGGCAGCTTTTGGTTGAGAGGAGTTGGCGCAGATGAGACATATTCTCTGCTTTGGCTGTCGTTGCCAAACTTGTCAGTAGCAAGATTGTCGTGGCAATGGTTGTGATTTTCATGGTTACGGTTAGGGGAATAGGGGTTAGGGGATAGGGAATAGAGGATAGGGGTTATCAGTGCTAACCTAATCCTATAAATCCAGCAATTTCTCAAATCCCGATCTCAACAACCTCGCTCAATTCCCAGTTAAAAGGGTAAATCACGGAGATCGTCGGTATCATTTAGATCCTCAGACTGGGCATCGGCGCGTGCTTGTTCCCAAGCGCGCTCGGCGGTGGCGATCTGCTTGAATAAGTCGGTAGAATGACGGGGTGGTTGGCTCAATAATCGATCGATCTGATATTTGGCTCGGATTTGGGCTAGCTCTGTCGGCGAAAGTCTCGGCTCCGTCCACTCAAAGTCAGCCGCAGTATAAACTGGTAATCTAGAGCCAAGTTGTTCGATCGGCAGATCTGGCAACCTTACTAATAAGTATTCCCGCACGCGGCGGATTTCTCCAAATCTTTGTTCGATTTCATTGAGAATCCCGATAAACTGACTCAGATGGTGTGTGGTAATTGCCACGCGTACCTCGATATCCTCTAAGGGAATTCCCAGTCGCTCGGCTTTGGTTAATAATTCTGGCGGAATTTTATCTAGTGTGGGGGGATCGATCGCCGCACTCAATTCTGCTAAAGCTGTATGAATCTGTTCTACAGTAAGATCGATAGTCTCCCGCAATGGTTGTCGCTCTGTGGGGGTTGCGGCTAATTCTGTCAGGTGCTCTGTAGCTGACTGGAGTAGCGCGATCGCCCGATTTAAATGATTAGTCATCAGAACTCGCAGCGTATGGATTACATTCAGATCGATCGTACCAATTGTATGGAGATTATTCTCCTCAACTTTCCAGCTTTTCAAGATCGATGGGATGTGTACATCGCAGATTGGCATCCTAGCATCCCACGTCCGATCGCGCTGGATATTTCAGAATTTGCCGACTTTGCCATCGATACAATCTGTCTGCAAAATGAGCCAGAAATCGCCAACATCGCGGCGACGATCGAAATAATGTTGCAGCGAGGTGACTCGATCGTGGAATATGCGTTTCGGACGATGTTTTTGGAACAAATCGCCGCGCGCAGTCAGCGCACTGGCTTCGATCTCGATGGCTTTACCAGCCAGCTCCAGCCCTTAAGTTGGTATTACTGGCAAGATCTCGATCGACATGTCAGTATTCATCCATTCTCATAATCTAAGCGATCGGCATTCGATCGAGAAGGCAGAAGGCACACGTCCTCAGATATTTCCTACTCCCAACTCCCAACTCTCTGTCTTATCTCGCTGTCTTGAATGAAACACATGCGGAGGGAACCTCCGCGTGATTTCAGTCGCAAACCGTCGGCAAAGCCGACGAGCGCGAGCCGCAACTCCCAACTCCCAACTCCCAACTCCCAACTCCCTACCC
>NZ_PVWO01000171.1 GCF_003003845.1 Chamaesiphon polymorphus CCALA 037
AACCACTTATCCAGTCCCAACTCAATCTGCATCCTACCCGCTCAAAACCCAAGTTTCGCCAGCACTGACGGCAGAGACGATCGACATATATCAAATTGGCAAATTCGATCGCGATCGGGCAATTGCGCTGCGCGCTAAATTGCAAGCATTGGCAGATCTTAACGACCCAGTAGCCTGCTATTTATTAGCAAAAACCTATGATTGGTATAAACTGGGATTTGGAAAAGAAAGCGAGCTGCCGAATGCCTTGAAATGGTATCGATGCGCTGCCGAACTCAATTATTTTCCAGCAACTTACGAGCTTTATCGCACGTATTTTTATGGTTTAATGGGTGTCGATCTCGACTATGATGAAGCACTAAAATGGTTGAATCGATCGCGTGTTGTTGCATCGCGATCGGGCAAAGCTGAAGTTTTATTCGATTTTGCCAACTTCAGTAACCCCGATAATAATCAAAATTATGGTGCTATTTCTAGGTATGTACCCAAAAGTAGAACCGCCCAGTTAGCTTATCTCAAACAAGCATTTGCAGCAGATCCACAGAACATGGATGTTGTCGCATCTTATGGAAAACTATTATATGAAGCCAAGCAATATACCACAGCTCTTCGGGTAATGAGTAATAGCAACAATCCTTGGACTTGGCTCGATGTCGGGACGATGTATGAAACTGGTAAAGGCACTACTCCCAATATTTCCAAAGCATTAATTTGGTATCGGAAAGTAGCAGTCTTACCCATTGATGAAGCCAGTCCAGATTCGGCAAATAACAATGTCAGCCCGTATGGAAAATATAGAATTTATCGGCTGATTTGTCTCAAGAAAATAACGCCACAGCAAGCGAAACCTTTTTACACGCCTCAGGATTATAAAGACAGATTTCTGGATCGAGTCGATCGAAATTGCGAACACGTCAATAACTGAGATCGAGCAGGCTTTTAATTATACTCTTTCTGCTCTTAATAAATTGAATAATCTCTAGAGCCAGTTATCTGTGCCCATCTCGATGCTAATAACCGAGCATAATCTGGCGGAAACAAACCATAAGCACCGATCGAATAACCATCATTGACTTCGATTAGTAATGTTTCGCCTTTGTCTGTCACGCCAAAATCGGCTGCATATCCGGCGGGTGCAGAAGTATAAGCCGCGATCGCCTGTTCGATAACTTGCGGATCGAAATGGACGCGCCAATCGCCATAGTAAGATTTGACGCCCAATATTTCGCCATGGCGAACGAAACATCGCCACTCTGCTAAAAACTTGACTGGTTCCGAACACCAAATTTCAGTATCTTCAAATTCATCGCCGCAACTAATCAAATCTTTGGGGCTGCGAACTACTCGTCCTGTAAATTTTTTTGTTAAAGTTGTCGGCTTAATAAAAACATTCCAAGTCTCTGGATGTTTGGCAATATAATTAATCCGCGATTTCCAAATCTTGCGGCCTAGAAATTCTGTCAATTCATCGGGATAATTAATCTCTACAGGGGCTGCAATACCTAACCGAATAAAAGCAGCATTGACATCTTCGATATATCCCACCACGACATCTTCTGGTGTTAGATCTTCTAGCGTATTGTCTTGTCTGCTAAAAGTGACGATCTCCCAGCCCATTTTCCGAAAGCCATCATAAGCAACAGCAAAATTGACACTAGCAAATTCGCCATCTTTGTTTTGAATGATGTAGGCTTTCATAGAGTTGGGAGTTGGGAGTTGGGAGTTGGGAGTTGCGCTCGTCGGCTTTGCCGACGGTTTAGCGAGACAAGACAGGGAGTGTAAAGTAGTAACCTAAATTGCTCTGCCTGGTTTTAGTTATAATTCTGGTTACTTTGGAAGATTGGAAGAAGAGATTGAGAGTCTTTGCCAATTTAATTCTCGATCGACATTACAATTCCACCGCAATAAATTTGCAGTTTGACCTATATAACTAGTAGAGTGCCCAATTGCTTGACGTGGCGCACTAGTCGCTAAAGAGATCGCGTCACCAATGTCGCAAACATCCCATTTAACTAAATTTTGGACGCCGACTAAAAGCGATCGAGTGGTACCAGAAAGCGTTCCATCTGGCAATCTTGCCGTACCATTAATTACTTCAATTTCGCGATCGTCCCAAGGATATTTACCATCGGGTAACCCCAACGGGGATAAAGCATCGCTGACTAAAAATAATCCTTCGCTATATCTACCCGATCGCAAGAGTACCTTTAACATCGCTGGATGAACGTGCTGTCCGTCGGCGATAAATCCGCATTGGACGTGCGGTTGAGTCAAGGCAGCACCCAGCAGCCCCGGTTCGCGATGGTGCAATCCTGGCATGGCATTAAAAGCATGAGTTACCATCGATGCGCCGCTAGCAAATGCGCTCTGAGCCTGCTCGAAATTCGCCACCGAGTGTCCCAAACTGACAATAATGCCTAAAGACCTCAGATAAGGGATAACCGAGTCTGTCCGATCTAATTCCGGTGCCAAGGTGATCGCTTTCACTGTATCAGCATATTTACTTAGAACCTCTGTAACAAATTTACTGTTTAATGGAAGTAAGTAATTTTCTGGGTGCGCGCCTCGTTTTTGGCGATTGAGAAATGGCCCTTCGAGGTGAACGCCGAGTAATTGCGCGGTATCGGGACGCTGATGAGCCATAAATTTGGTAAATACAGCGAGCGAGCGATGGATATTCTCGATCGAAGTCGTGACGATCGTTGGTAAAAATCCATCAACCCCCTGCTCCCACAGAAAATCGCAGATCCGATCCAATCGGTCTAGATCTCCCATTTGCACGTCAGGGAATGCCAATCCTAGCGCGCCATTAATTTGCAGATCGACACCACCGAGCGAAATCCAGTCCCCTGCGACATCGACAATTGGCAGATCGAGATGCACAGATCGATCGATGTTGACGATCTGGCGATCGCTAATGGCAATCTCCTGCAATCCGGCGTATCCAGGTACTCGTGCATTGGCAATCTTGTAGTCTTTCATCGTAGTCAATCTGTCGCTGTAAGATCTGGGGATAGGTCGATCGTCAATATACCAATTTGTATCTTATTTGACCATTTATCGATCTCGTCCATTGTTTAATTAAATACATAAAAGGTGCTGGAGCCGACTTGACAATTTTCTCGACACGATCGGCAGATCGCAGTATAGTAAAGCTCAATATGAGCCAACCGCTCTAATGACTGTCGTTCATCCTTTTACATAGTTTATTCGATTTGTCAATCGAAAAAAGAGAGAATTATTTATGGTTTCAAAAGTAAGCGCAAACCAACAACATAGATCTACGGAAAAAAGCGTCGATCGAATGCTTAGAAGGCTATTCGCCATTAATTGGTATAGACAACTGTCAGTAACTTGGCGTAGTTGCTTGCCAATTGGGATCGCAATTATCGTATTTTGGAATGTTGCAGCCGTAGCACAGAACGCTCCGCCAGATGCAATTAAAATGGCGGAAGAACTTAAAGTCAATCTCGACACGGCTTGGGTGACAATCGCCGCCATGCTAGTCATCTTTATGAATGCTGGTTTCTGCATGTTGGAAACTGGATTCTGTCGTGAGAAAAATGCTGTCAACGTCTTGGCAAAAAACCTGATCGTATTCGCTCTCTCCAGCGTCGCTTTCTGGGCGATCGGATTTGGCTTGATGTTTAGCGAAGGCAACAACATCATCGGTACCGATGGTTTCTTCCTGATGGGCGCGGACAATAGCCCAGCTATGGGTACTGCCTACAAGGGAGCATTTACCCCGCTGAATTGGACGGGAGTACCTTTAAGTACTAAGTTCTTTTTCCAACTGGCGTTTGCTGGTACCGCAGCCACGATCGTGTCTGGAGCAGTTGCCGAACGGATTAAATTTCTCTCCTTCCTGATTTTTAGCTTATTACTAGTCGGGATTGTTTATCCGATTACCGGACACTGGATCTGGGGTGCTGGTTGGTTAGCCGACTTGGGCTTCTATGATTTTGCTGGTTCTACTGTCGTCCACTCCGTCGGTGGCTGGGCTGCTCTGCTTGGTGCTTGGATACTTGGGGCGAGAATTGGTAAATACAATAGTGATGGTAGTGCCAATGCGATCCCAGGTCACAATATGAGTATTGCGACTCTCGGCTGCTTGATTTTGTGGTTCGGATGGTTTGGATTCAACCCTGGTTCGACAATGGGTGTGTCTAGTGCGATCGGACATATTGCCGTGACTACTAATACTGGTGGTGCTTTCGGCGGTATTGCCGCTACAGTCGTCGCTTGGGTAGTACTAGGTAAACCCGATCTTTCGATGATTATCAATGGGATTTTAGCCGGACTAGTGGCTGTCACTGCTTCCTGCGCTTGGATTAGCGTGCCGTCAGCCGCAATTATCGGTACCGTAGGTGGCATCTTAGTTGTGTTCGCAGTTAGCTTCTTCGATAAAATCAAAATTGACGATCCTGTTGGTGCAACTTCGGTGCATTTAGTCAATGGGGTTTGGGGTACTTTAGCCGTCGGCTTATTCAGTCAGGGCGATGTTTATGGCGTTACTCCCGCACCGAAACCGGGTCTCTTCTTTAATGGTGGTTTCGAGCAATTGGGCTATCAACTAGTTGGGACGTTGGCAGTTGGTGGAGTGACAGTCGTTCTGTGCTTCATCTTCTGGGCAATTCTGAAAGCGACCTTGGGAATTAGGGTTACTCAGGAAGAAGAATTCCAAGGACTAGACATCAGCGAACACGGAATGGAAGCCTATCCAGGCTCGTCACTCGGCGGCGGAGCTGACTACAGCAAAGAGATTCACTCTGGGCGTAAATCTAGTCGTGGTAGTGCCGAATATCCAGAAGTGAGTGGTAATCTCTAAGATCTGAGGACTTGATTTAGAAGTCCAATCTCAACAAAAAGACTAGGCTCTCCAGCAGCCTAGTCTTTTTGTCTTTAAATAATTCCCTATCCCCTATTCCCTATTCCCTATTCGGTTCGCCAATACCCTATGATGCTCATAGCTTTGAGTAACTATCTATCTATCTATCTATCTAGCAATTCCCAACTATGACATCTCCCCTCATTGGCATCATCATGGGTAGCGATTCAGATTTGCCAACGATGAAAGCCGCCATCGAAATCTGCGAACAATTTGAGATTCCTCATGAAGTCGCGATCGTCTCGGCACATCGCACCCCCGATCGCATGGTGGAATACGCCCAAACAGCACACCAACGAGGCTTGAAAGTAATTATTGCTGGTGCAGGTGGCGCGGCACATTTACCAGGAATGGTAGCTGCTTTGACCCCATTACCAGTAATTGGCGTACCCGTTCAAACCAAGACATTACAGGGGGTTGATTCGCTGTACTCGATCGTGCAAATGCCCGCAGGCATCCCCGTGGCGACAGTCGCGATCGGCAATGCTACAAATGCCGGACTACTCGCCGTCCAAATCCTGGCTACTCAAGATGCACAACTACTAGCTCAAGTTCAATCTTATCGGCAGAGTCTCAAAGAGATGGTCTTAGACAAACAAGCTAAGTTAGAAGCAGTCGGCTATCACAATTATTTTGCTACCTAATCGATTTGTCGATCGCTAATTTATTGAGTCGATCGATGTAAGAGCGATATGTTCTTCAATTAAGACAAATCGCTCGTTCCGCGACCAAATATTTGTAATTTTTAAACATACAAACGTAGAGCAATCGAGTTTCAGTCGATCGTGCCAATTAAAGAATATTTGTAATGGAGATTCTAAAACATGCCAAGCATTAGATTACTATCTTGAATCGATAGATAATGCTGACGTCGAAAAATGTATCCTAGAATACAGAAATTTTGTATCTTCAAACACAAAACTGTTCACTACGATACATAACGATCGCTCAAACAAATACTCTGGCATGTAAAGGCTCGAACTAAAGTGTTCAAAAAAATTCTCATAATAAGTTTGATAGCTGCGTGGATGCTCAGTGGGCCACTCATGGGCAATGCTCTAGCACAGGATGCTGTCAAACCAGCAGATGTCAATCCAATTAATACTGGAGACACAGCGTGGATGCTGATGTCTTCAGCATTAGTTTTACTAATGACTCCTGGATTGGCATTTTTCTATGGCGGGCTGGTGCGTTCTAGGAACGTACTCAATACCATGATGATGAGTCTAGTACTAATGGCGGTCGTGGGCGTAACTTGGATCCTCTGGGGCTATAGTATTGCTTTCTCCTCCGAACCGACGACGACAGATGCTGCGAAAATGATCTTCGCTAGCAACCCAATTATTGGGAACTTAAATTGGTTTGGGTTAAATCAAGTTGCCTTTGACAAAATCGATCCGGTCGGTTATGCCGGGACGATTCCCCACCAATTGTTTATGATTTATCAGATGATGTTTGCCATCATCACGCCAGCCTTAATTTCTGGGGCAATTGTCGAACGGATGAGCTTCAAAGCTTACTTCTGGTTTATCTTAATTTGGTCTACAGTTATTTATGCTCCTTTGGCTCACATGGTGTGGGGTAAAGGTTACATCGGTTCTAACCTTGGTGCGCTAGATTTTGCAGGCGGTACCGTCGTACACGTTAGTTCTGGCGTTTCCGCTGTCGTTGCCGCTTGGGCGATCGGTTCTCGTAGAACCTACCCCAATCAACCCGCAGCACCGCACAATGTGCCGTATGTGCTGCTGGGGATCGGACTGTTATTCTTTGGCTGGTGTGGATTTAACGGCGGTAGCGCGCTCGGTGCTAATGGTCTAGCTGTCGTGGCATTTGTAACTACTGCTGTTTCTAGCTGTGCGGGTGGCCTGATGTGGCTGATTTTGGAATGGGTATTACGCGCCAAACCTACTGCGGTCGGGATTGCCAGCGGTTTCTTAGCTGGCTTAGTCGGGATTACTCCTGCTGCTGGTTTTGTGTCGCCACTGAGTGCAATTTTGATCGGTTTAATTACCGCGACTTGTTGCTTCTTTGCGGTCAGCCTGAGAGCTAAATTACAGTTTGATGACTCGCTCGATACCTTCCCCGTCCACGGTGTCGGCGGTACTATCGGCGGTCTTTTGACTGGTATTTTTGCCGAAAAAGCGATCAATTCTGCTGGTGCTGATGGTTTGATTGTTAGTGGTAGTCCTGAATTATTTGGCAAACAAGTTGTCGCGACGGTAATTACTTACGCGATCGCGGCTGTTGGGACATTTGTCATTATCAAAGGTCTCAGTTTAGTCATGGATCTACGGGTCAAACCTGAAGCTGAATATCAAGGTTTAGATATCAACGAGCATGGTGAAGAAGCCTACGGCGAAGAATTTGCTGCTGGTTTGAGTCTTGCTGAGAAAGAAGGATAACTTAGGTTTAAAGGTTTTAGTTGGATGGTGTTTTATCTATCAGCATAATTCATCAACACGATCGAAAAATCAAATCCTAATCATCAATAAAGAGTCGGAGGTACTAAATCTCCGACTCTTTATTTATAGCGGTTAAGATAGTCGGCGTTGCTAGATTAGAGCGATTGGTGCTCAACATCTATGGTTTGAGCCTAACCCCTAACTTATGGAACTTGTAAGCTAATCCAACCCTGCTCTGGAATATGCTGACGATAACGACCGCAATCGGAGAACATCAACGCCATTTGCAACCCATAATCGGGTTCTAGATTGAGATCTGCCCACGGTACGGCGATTTCTAAACACTTATCCCAGGCTACTTGTGCGTTACTCGATCGAGCCTCCCAGCGATCGTAATCCATCGCTTCTTGCAACCAAGTGTACTTAGTTGTTAAATCGATTAGGAGCCGATGGTGGAACCGATAATTAGTCGGTGCTTGGCGCGGTAATTCGGCTAAAGGAATCGGACTATTGTGCATGATTTCCTTGGGATAAAACCACACCAAATTCAACTCATTAGGAATCTCTAAGCCTGGTTTCACCCCAGCTTTGAAATCCATCCGCAGATAAAAATTCATGTGATCCGCACCATAAAACCCCCGCTGAATCGGACTGGCTTGGTGCATCGTGCCGCTAGCACCGCCAATTTCCAAGCGTCCAGCATAATTCCAATCTTGCTCGTCGCCACTACCATCGATAACTGGATGGATAAAGCCCTCTGGACGGTAGGTAGTTCGCCGCTCGTGGGATTCCACTGGTTGACGCAATTCGGGCGGTACAGGCTCATTTAAAGCCTGATACAGAGCGATGATATGTTCGCGGAAAAGTTGGTCGAACATCGCATCTTGGTTGGAAGAATGCCCGTATCCAAACCACCAGAACCAATCCGAACCTTCGGCAGCATATAGAGCTTCCCAGGCAGCAGGATTAGTTTGTTCGGTAGCTTCGGGATGATTCGCCAGTACTTGTCTAGCTGCGGTAAGCAGATCCCAGGCGCGATTTTTGGCAGGATCGCCAATCCAGGTAGTCAGACTGCCATCTACCCACGAACCTGTATGGAGTGAAGGCGCGGGGAAACTGGCTGTTGCAGGAAATGCATCTAGGTATTCGGAGACGGTGACGAGTTTAATCGTCTCATCGTCGCTGAGGGTCTGATAGAGATGTTCCAGGAAGGGTTTACCATCGAGGTGGTAGTGCTCCCAGCAATTTTCACCATCGAGCGCGATCGTGACTAGCCATGGTTTTTCGAGGCTGCTGCCGCCATGTCCTTCTTTGGCAATTAGGGATTTAGAAATCGCATGTAGATGTCCGACTAAATCTGCTGCTGCCGTTTCTGCGGCCATACCACTATAGGTAAACCCAATTAAGTCCGATAAGCGATGATCGCGGAAGACCATCGCCAAATCGCCATCGGGCGTACTGACTCGATAGGGCTGATACAATAACTCCGGATCGAGCACATTACCCGCACCATCGCGATGAAAATACTGCTTGAGAGTATTGCCTAAAACCGACTCATCCGTACATAACCATTTAAAACCCTGCCGAGCCACATAAGGCAGCATTTCTGGGCTTACCGCCTGTTCTGACGGCCACAAGCCCCGTGGCACGCAGCCAAAGCGATCTTTGTACATATCCCACGCCTTATTTAGATGACGGGGAATATCTTCAGCCCACTGAAATCTTTGCTGTGGTAGATCCATATTGGGAACGGCTACCCGCCCGACATTGGTATCGGCTAAAAGTGGCAAAATCGGGTGGGTGTAGGGCGTCGTTGTGACTTCTAGCTGTCCCGATTCCTGCATCTTGTGATGTTGAGGGACGATCCGCCGTAAGATCTCCCGTTGCTTGGAATAAATGCGCTGACGATCGCTCAAGCTAAAATCCCGATCCTGTTTGAGCCAGTGGGCGATCTCTGGATCTTCCCAGAATAAGGGATCGAACCAAGCGAGATTGTGCCATGCCAATAAGTCGCTGTAGTCGCGATCGATCCAATGCTCGAAACACCACGGTTCGCCATGCTCTTGGCGTTGATGGTATAGCTCGCTGTAGCGTGGGTGCGGATCGATAAGCGTGTGGTGATTGGCGTCGAAAAAGTGCCGAATGATAAACTGCTTTTGAGAGTCTTGAAGTTGCTCGATCGGCATCAAAGCTAGTTCTAGGTAAGGATCGAAGGCTGTCCCAGCAATGTAATCCTCTAACTGTAGAATCAGCGATGGTACTAAATTTACAGTTTGATGCAGTTTGGGATACTTTTCTAACAGCAAGATCAAATCTAGATAATCTTTAGTCCCATGCAAACGCACCCACGGCAATCGATACTTACCATCGCGGTACTTGTACAAAGGCTGGTGCTGGTGCCAGATAAAGGCGACGTGGAGGGGATGCGGCATAGATGAGTTATAAATTCACGATCGATTTTTACGCGGATACTAATCGATACTCCGCTCGCAGCAACTGCCACGATGGAGAACGAGGTCTATAACGGTATGCTATTCGAGCAGGTTGTTAAATTTTGACCGATCGTTTGCGATCTTAACTCACTTCTTTTAGCTAAAACACACCACGACCGAGATTCGACCGGGGATCGCGCCGTTGGTTTACAACACTTAATCTAGAGATAAGAGTAGATGGGTGGATGAGTGGATGGGTGGATGAGTGGATGAGTGGATGAGTGGATGAGTGGATGAGTGGATGAGTGGATGAGTAGATGGGTAATGGGTAATGGGTAATGGGTAAAAGAACAACTATCACTTTCCGTCTCCCCAACTCCCAACTCCCAACTCTCAACTCCCAACTCCCAACTCCCAACTCCCAACTCCCCGATCCCCGCTAATTAATCCGTTTGAGCGAAATCGAGATCGATTTTTGACTGGTGGGGAGAAAGATCCTGAGAGTGATGTTATCGCGATCGAGACATTTATATTGGGATTTGGTCGGGGGTAGATCGCGATCGCCGAAGATGGTAAATAATCGCTCGCCAGAGAGCTTGACATTACTACCCAAATTAACTCTGGTCGTCAGTCGTCGATAATTTTGGTTGTTAAATGTCAACGTACTATCGGGATTTACCTGAAATCTCGCATCAGCATTACCAGATAATCCCATCCCGATTCGATCGATTTTGGCTCCAGTGTCTTTCGATTTGAGAGTGTATCTTTGCTCCAAATCGAATGCTTCAAATGAGATATAACCGTCTCTATTAATCGTAATTTTGCCATAGCCCAGCATCTGTGGATCGGTAACTTTGGCTTGGGTAAAGGTTTGTACCAGTGGCAACCAATAAGGACTCAGATCGGCAACTTGCCATGTCCCGACATAACAATAAGGCTCTCCCACTGGTGCTGGA
>NZ_PVWO01000704.1 GCF_003003845.1 Chamaesiphon polymorphus CCALA 037
GATAGGGGATAGGGGATAGTGAATAGTGAATAGTGGATAGTCAGTAGTGAATAGGAGACACAAGCGTCCTTTTGCTCTGTATCACCTATCCACTCATCCACCCATCCACCCATCCACCCATCTACCCATCCACCCATCCACCCATCTACCCATCCACTCATCCACGCTTATGCACCGCACCTTATTGGCTGCCAAAATTCACAGTTGTACGATTACCGATGCCAACCTCCAATACATGGGTAGCATCAGTATCGACGAGCTGTTATTGAAGGCTGTTGGCATCGTTCCTTACGAACAAGTGCATGTAGTCAACGTCAATAACGGCGAACGGTTTGTCACGTATGCGATCGCGGCTGAACCGGGTTCGGGAGCGATCGAGTTAAATGGTGCGGCAGCTAGATTGGGCGTCAAGGGCGATAAATTGATTATCATGACGTATGCCCAATTTGATGAATTAGCAGCCCCCCAGCACCATCCTCAAGTAGTCATAGTGGACGATCTCAATCGGATTACCAAGCTCCAATCTTATATCCCAACGGGATTGAACTAAATTGGCAATCTGACGATCGCGAGTATTGTCAGATTCGATCGTTCCCCAACTAGAGTTTTTACCGATCGCTGTGGGTAATTTAGGCTTAGAGATTGTCAAACGCATTGGTCATTGGATCTGACGATTCTGCTGCCACAGCCCGACGATCGCGATCGCAACTACCGATCTTCTGCTTCTAGATAATTGCCAACTATTGTCATTTGTTCCGCAATCCGATATAGTGATCGATAGCAGGACTAATGAATATTAGTGTCAAAAGCGATCGCTTAACCCTATTCCCAATCGGCCATCGGAGCGAGATGGCAATCATCTCGCTCCAGCCTAGTTTTGATAATATTCGCCCTAACTTGAGAGCGAGCACGGACTGAGAGTTTTAGCTATGTTACTGGCAATTCAGTTGTCGCAAGTATATAGTTATCAGAATTTTCCAAGCTAATAAGAATAATTAGCAATTGTTTGAGCAACTATCTTTAGAAAATACCGTTCATGAGCAAGCATTCCCAAAAACTCATCAAACCGTTAATAGGTCAATTCTTAGGTTGGGGAGACGATCGCACGCTCCATCGTTATCTTAAAATTGCTACCGTTCGTGGCGAAGAACGAGTTAAAATTGCCAAAAGTCTCCGTCCCTACATTCAAGATTGGCAACCGGGAATCTGGCTGACATTATTAAGCCAGGAACAGATTTGTAAAGTTACGGGTAAGCGCAAACTCAAAGTCAAACATTTGTTAACGCCAGATCGCAGCGATTCTCTCCTTATCGACGCACGATCGTTACAAGCTAGCGTCAAGCGCAATTTAGCCACCACTGAGCCAGTCGCAGTTACCAAAATTCAAGTTTGTCAGGGTTCGAGTTGTCGGCGACGGGGCAGCGGACAGATCTGCCAAGCAATGCAAGCATATATCGAATCCCATCATTTAACCGATCGAGTCGAAATTCAATCGGTTAAATGTCTACATCAATGTAAAGCTGCTCCACAGGCGATCGTGCATAGTCCAGCTACCGAAATATTACCGGGCAAAACTCATCATCGTCAAATTCAACCCGATCGAGTCGCCGCAATTTTAGCGAAACATTTCCCAATTGACTTGCCATCTACACAAGCCATCGTTACAGCACTATAATCGATCGATACCATTAGAATAACTAGTAGTAAAAAATCATCGCAACGGCAAAAATCCGCTGTGGCTAGATTTTAGTAACTTAGGCTTTGAGAAGATGCAAGAATTAGACCGAGAAAAAACGCTAGAAGTATTGCGTTCCATAATGGAACTCGAGCTGGCTGGAGTAGTGCGATATACGCATTATGCACTGATGATTACTGGCCCAAACCGGATTCCGATCGTCGATTTTTTTAAAGCCCAGGCGACTGAATCGCTCCTCCATGCCCAACAAGTAGGCGAGATCCTCACGGGTTTAGAAGGTCATCCTTCCCTGCAAATTGCCCAGATGGAGGAAACATACCAACACACTGTTAAGGACATTCTACAAGAAAGTTTGTCTCACGAAAAAAATGCTTTGGATATGTACAAAAAGCTCCTCAATGTTGTCAAAGATGCCAGCATCTATCTGGAAGAGTTCGCTCGCACGATGATTGGTACCGAAGAATTGCACAATATTGAAATCAAAAAGATGTTGCGAGACTTTAGTTAAAATTCTTGCTGAAATTGAGGCGACATCGCCTCAATTCTAGAAAGACGTGGGGAGGGGTAGCGATCTGTAACAGTAATTTAGAGAATTAGTATTATAGGTAGTGGAT
>NZ_PVWO01000705.1 GCF_003003845.1 Chamaesiphon polymorphus CCALA 037
CCTGGGATAAGATACTTCCAGCTTGTGCTTCTCTCAAAAAACGAGCCAAGCTAGAAAAGCGGATTGAATTCTCTAAGATTGTGTCATTTACTTATTCGGAAAAATAGTTTTCTGCACCACTAAGCAACGGGATAATAATTTTAAATTTTCATTGTCATCGATCTCGATTCTAAACTAATTGGTTGTTATTTATCGATCGCCTTCAACCGCACCGCTTTGGCGGAGCCTGTCAGAATGACAATCGAGCGACGCCTTATTTACCGCGATCTGGAACAACTTTTCTAACGGAATATCTGCTGCTGTTGCCATCATCGAAATCACACTTTTGCTCGCGAAAGAACAGTACAGTCCGGCTTCTAAAAACCAAGGTTGACCGCTGGGATCGATGCGGAAATCAAACAGACTGTAATGGCGACAACCTAGAGCGATATGGCATTTTTTGGCGGCATCCCAAACCCTGGCTGTAATTGGGTCGTCAGGATCGACGATCCAGGATTTTGTACTACCCTTGGCAACCATATATAAGTCACCATTTTGGTTTTGACCGAGCTTATCTTCGTAGCGGCGAATGGGCTGATGTTCTTTGTCCATCTTGTACTCTTCTAACGGCAAACAGATAAGCTCCCCATCTCGATCGATGATACCGCAGCGAACTTCTCGACCCAGTTCGATAAATGTCTCGACTAGCACTTCGTCGGCATAGGTAAAAGCTGTCTTGAGAGCGCGATCGTAGTCAGCGCGATTTCTGACTAAAGTTACTCCTAGAGAATTATCGGCATTCACAGGTTTGATGACTGCTGGCGGATCGGTTGATGGCTGTTTTCCAGGGTGAAGTAGTTCTCCAGAAGGCACATTTACACCTACCGCCGCCACGATCGATCTAGCTTTGGCTTTATTGGCAGTTAGTGCCATCACATCGGGAGTATTACCCAAATAGGGAATGTCGAGCAGATCGAACAGAGCGCGATAGTAAGTCATGCCCGGGATGCAGAACATCTGGGGCACCATGACATCGATCTGGAGTGCCGTGAGAACTCGAACTGCTTCGGCAACAGACATAGGGCTGGCTAATGCGATCGATTCCCGACTCAGATCGGCAGGGAACCGCCATTGACGATCGGGTGTAATGTAGGCAATGTGGAATTCATAGAGTGCTGGATTCGCGGTAGACTCTAGACAATCTCGGGCATACAGGCGGGATAAATCGCAGTAAAACTCGCTCACCGCAGAGCCAACCAAGTGTAAAACGCGCATTACCATCAATTAATCTCCTGCTGGCTCGACGAGTTTGCCAATATTAAAATCAATCCGCATCCAGCCTTTAAGCTGCCGCAAATTTTCGAGCAATAGCCAGGGAATCTGGGCGTGATGCACCATCAAAAACGGCAGTGGATCTGCCCAGTCAAAAATGGCATCTTTACCGCTAGCAATAATTTTCAGCCGCTGCCCGATCTGCGTGGGCTGCGTCACCAATCGCCAAATTTCATGATAAATCCAGTAAGTTGGACGACTAGATTCTAGCGGTTTAATAAGGGGAAAATCGCTTTCCAAATAAGCTCTAGCAACATCGGGATGGTTGTAAAACATGGTAATCGCTGAATGGGTGCGCGGGTTGCACTCGATCGCGTACACGCCCCCATCCCGTGTCTGAATGAAGTCAAAGGAAACTTGCCCAGTCAGTTTCAGACTGCTGACAAACTTTCTCACCCACGCTTCGATCTCTGGTTTATCGACCATTTCATAGTTAATCTGGAAAGCAGACGACTCGCAACAACAGTGCAGTTGTAATTCCCCATTCCGCACGGTGCTATGGGTGCAGTACTCTTGCCCCGTTATAAATGCTTGCATAATCCACGGATTACTCTCACAAATTGGCAATTGTTCGACAAATGCTGCTGTCTGTTGCGGTGTCTCGCAGGGCAATTGAGTCAGATTCAACCGCCGTAACGAATCATAGGGAATGCTCTTGAGAATGTATGTGTGCGCTTGCTTGGCAAAATCGAAGTCGAGGATCTGCTGCGTGTCGGTAATGCGATAGGAATCGGGTACGGCTAGACCTAGCGATGTCGCGATCGCCGAAAATTCAGATTTATCATCCAGTTTTTGCACCAGTTCTGGATCGAAGTGCATCACTTCGCAGTACTTAGAGAGTACCTGTTTGGCTAGTGCATCGTAATAACTGGCGACTGGACTACAGACTGGGATATAAACATCTACCCCCTCCCTCTGCACTATCTCTAGCAGTGCGTCGATATAATCTTTTTCTTGAGGCTTGGGGACGGTATAAAAGCGATCGACCGATCGAGAAA
>NZ_PVWO01000706.1 GCF_003003845.1 Chamaesiphon polymorphus CCALA 037
ACCGACAGCCGCGACCAAAATATCGGCACTGCGACAGACAGCCGCCAAATCGGGCGTGCGCGAATGCGCGATCGTCACGGTGGCATCGGCGGCTAGCAACATCAATGCTAAGGGTTTTCCGACTAAAATACTCCGACCGACCACTACCGCATGTTTACCACGCACATCGAGTTGATATTCGGATAGTAAGCGCATAACGCCTGCTGGCGTGCAACTTTGCAGTCCGGGTTCTCCCCTGACCAATTTCCCTAAATTGAGGGCGTGGAGGCCATCTACGTCCTTGTGGGGGGCGATTTCATGCAGCAGTGCCACGCTATCGAAACCATCCGGTAAGGGTAATTGGACTAAAATCCCATCGACGCGATCGTCAGCATTGAGTTCGTGAATGATGGAGGTGAGTTTTTCCTGACTGACGTCAGTAGGAAAGTGCTGTCCGAATGACCTAATCCCGACCTTAGCGCAGGCTTTTTCTTTACCGCCGACATACGCAGCACTCGCTGGATTGTCGCCTACCATCAATACGGCCAGTCCTGGCTGGCGACCGATTTGGGGCTGGAGCTGGGCAATTTTTAGTTGCAGCGCATCCTGCATCTTTTGAGCCAAAGCTTTACCATCGAGAAGGCGATCGGTAGGTGTAGTCATCATTATTTTAGATATTTTGGTGGGTATTATTACTAAGATAGCGATCGCTATCTGTGGCCGTGCGATTGGAACTCGATCTTAGCCGATCGAAAAAAGAGTTAGTATCATCGACACAGTATATCGATGTTCGATCGAGACTACCATCATGTCGGGATCGAGAGCGATTAAAACTCTGGATCTAGCTGCTAGCTATGTATCGCCGCAACTCCGATCCGACGATCGATCGATATGCGTCAAATTGCCGTTTAACTTTTTGAGATATGTACTTTACTCTAGTTAATAACAGCAAGGTTCGCTCGTAAGGCCGCAAACATATTTTACCTTTGCTGGCAAAACTACTAACAATTGCTGCAAGTCCGCCAACAGAGACGATCTTCGTCTGCCCAGATGCTGTCAATTCTGGTGCGATCGACCCTAAATTAGTGGGTGAGAAGATCGGCACTGACGACTCTCTTCACTCAGAGACTCTGCTACAGACATTCTCCTTTTCTTAAATCTATACTTGTTGAGATCCAATGAAAATTACACTGATTAGTTCTTCGCTGAATGTTGGGGGTGCAGAACGAGTCATGTCAATTATTGCCAACTATTGGGCTGCAAGAAATTGGCAGGTGACCATCCTCACTTTCGACGATGGATCGACACCACCATTCTACGATCTTGACAAGCGGATCGAGCATCGTCCACTAGGTATCAATATTTATAGGGGCTTGAATTTTTTCGCCTTGAGTCGCAATCTTCAGCAGGTTGGCAAACTCAAAAAAGCCATTGTTGCCAGTCGTCCGCAAGTGGTAATTAGCTGTGTCAATCTAATTAATATTATGACACTGCTAGCCTGTTGGCGACTCAAGGTACCGACGATCGTCTGCGAGCATGTCTATCCAGCTTTTAGCGGACTGGGTAAAATTGTCGGACTACTCCAAAAATGGACGTATCGTCGTGCGGATTTGATTACCGTACAGACTCATAGTGCATTATCATTTTTCCCGTCAGAGCGGGGTTATGAGACTGCGGTGATTCCCAACCCCGTCGCCTTACCCGAATCAGAAGCGATCGAGTCTCAACTATATACCGACGATCGACACATCATCGCGATCGGTAAATTAATTCCCCAAAAAGGTTTCGATTTGCTGATCCAAGCTTTCGCGCAAATTTACAACGAACATCCAGAATGGACTTTGACCATTTTCGGAGAAGGCGAAATGCGCGGCGAACTCGAAGATTTATGCTCGCGACTGCGGTTGGACGATTGCGTATTTTTACCTGGAGTCGTTACTAATATCGATGCGCAGTTGCGCAAAGCAGATATTTTTGCCCTCAGCTCTAGGTTTGAAGGTTTTCCCGTCACCTTGTGCGAAGCAATGGCTTGTGGAGTACCTGTAATTGCTGCCGATTGCTTGAGTGGGCCGCGCGAAATTATCCATAATAATATCGATGGACTCTTAGTCGTACCCGATAATGTCGATGCTTTAGCTGTGGGATTAGATATTTTGATGAACGATCCAGTCAAACGCCAATATTTCTCGCACCACGCACCCAAAGTCCTCGATAGATTCGGTGTAGAACCAGTAATGGCGATCTGGGATAGTGTCCTGAGACAAGCGATCGATCGACGAGCGAATAGAGGGTAGATGAGTGGATGGGTGGATGGGTGGATGGGTGGA
>NZ_PVWO01000172.1 GCF_003003845.1 Chamaesiphon polymorphus CCALA 037
CGTGGGCTCGGAGATGTGTATAAGAGACAGATATAACCCTGACACCGCACGACGAGTTCGGCACCGCGCATCACGCAGTCTCGCCAGATTTCGGGATAGTTACCGTCATCGCAGATAATCAAGCTAATCTTCAGTCCTTTTGGCCCGTCGGAGACGTAGGTACACTTGCCGGGATACCAACCTTCGATCGGCGTCCACGGCATAATTTTCTGATATTTTTGGACGATCTCACCGCGATCGTTCATCAGAATTAGGGTATTGTAGGGGACTTTATTTGGGTGATCTTCATGCCGTTCGCCTGTTAGTGAAAAAACACCCCAAACTTTATTACGAATGCAAGCTTCGGCGAAGATTGCTGTTTCTTCACCGGGCACAGTTGCCGCTGTGTCCATCATTTCTTGCCGATCGTACATGATGCCGTGAGTGGAATATTCAGGAAATATGACCAGATCCATTCCTGGTAGTCCTAGCTTCATACCATTGATCGTGGTTGCAATTTTCTGGCAATTCTCAATTACTTCTGCTTTGGTATGCAGGCGCGGCATTTTATAATTAACAACCGCAACTCCTACAGAGTCTTCACTCGAAGATATATCGCCATGATAAGACACGATCTTTCTCCCTTTACTATATTTAATTGAATCGATCGATAACGCTCGAAGTGTCACATAAAGCTATGAAATAGCTCTCACTGTCGTGCATTCACAATCTTGGTAGTATTAGCGGTCGCCCGATTTGCTTGACAATTCACAAGGCAGAACTGAAACAGATGTCTTTAGCCTTGTTGAATGACGAACAAAATTTTGATTTATTGTAGACATGCTAGGGCATCGAAAAAGTCAATATTGTATCATCAGTTACCTGGTAATAATTATCTTGAGTATTTTCCATAACGGCTACATTTGTCTTGTTAACGAAATAACTAAAGTCAATTTTTGCAACGTTCGGAGCTGTGAACTAAGCTAGTAGATCTCATCTTCAGCTCTCCTATGCTTGGAAAGCGGTCGCCAGATACCAGAACACGCAATTCAGCCTGATAGCTCGATCGAACACCACCAAGATTGACGATCGACACTCAATCTTTAATCTACCGATCGATAGATGCAAAGTTCTGCCATTGTAGTTTAAGGCAAAATAATTAGCCTCAAACAGAGGTTGATTTGTAGCCAAATGTACCAATTTAATTACCAGCAAGATTGCTAGATCGAGCGCAATAAAATTGGTATCGATCTAGATAAAATTATCGAAAATTAGGCAGTCATTGAATTTTAAATTCGATTATTTGGCGATCGAATCAACCAAAAGACGCCAGAAATTACGAGCGATTTAGCGTCGCTATTGCCTTGAACTCACTCTAGCTACAATGTCAAATTATCTATCGAACGAATGATAGAAATCTATTAACTACATACCGCTCCCTGCATGTCTACTGCTAGCGGTTGAGCTTGGGCTTGAATGTTATGGGTTGCCCAGGCTTCGGTCATGGCTGTGGCTACTGCTGGGGCGCGTTCTGCGGTTGTCAGGGCTAGTAAGGTGGGGCCAGCACCGCTGATGACCATGCCATAGCCGCCAGCGGCGACTACGGCGCGCTCGACGTCGGTGTAGCCAGAAATTAGCTTTTGACGGTAGGGTTGGTGGAGGCGATCGGCAAGTGCGGCACTGAGCCAGTCGGGGTTTCCGGTTTCTAAACCTCGCACCATTAAGCCTAAATGGGCGGTATTAAAGATCGCATCGGCACGGCTGTATTCTGTGGGGAGGACGCTTCTGGCTTCTGCGGTGGATAGTTCAAAATCGGGAATTGCCACTACAGGTACGACACTATCGTGCCAAGGAATATCGGCAATCGCCCAACCAGTTGCTGCTGTGGCTGCTAGCCGACAACCGCCAATTAGTGCTGGTACTACATTATCGGGGTGTCCTTCCATCTCGATCGCGAGTTGCATGACTTCGGCGGGTGAGAGTGGGTTTCCGGCGATGGCGTTGGCTCCGAGTAAGCCACCGACGATCGCGGTGGCGGAGCTGCCCAATCCTCTGGCTAGCGGTACGCCTAATTTGATTTCGAGCTGGATGACTGGGGGATCTCGATCGATCCTACTGTAGAGCTTGACAAAGGCTTGATAGGCGAGGTTGCTGGCATCGGTGTTGACTCTAGCAGCTTCCAATCCCCGGACGGCAATGACTAGGCTCTCGGTGTCGATCGGTGTAAATACAAACTCGTTATACAGGCTCAATGCGGCACCGATACAGTCAAATCCCGCTCCTAAGTTAGCGGTGGTAGCAGGAACGCGAACTGTGGCTGTAGTCATCATATGAGTAAATCGGGGAAGAATTAGGAATGGATAATTTAGGACTGTTGCAAACTATACCTAAAGACAACCGCTAAGTAGCAAGATTGTCCGCTATTTAACATTAATTATAAATCAGCCGAGATATCATAAGAGATGTAAATGAATGTCACAGAATGCAAAGTATTTTGACTAGGAGATCGCACTATTGCTGTGAGTGGCATATAAGATGCTAATGTATAGTTAGTCACAAAAAGGTGAGGTAGTTACATTATCCATACGAGATAATCATTTGCAAAAGCTGACGCCGAACTCTAAGGCAGTGTAATCGATCTAGTCAGCATGGTGAGTAAAATTCGCTACAGAGGAAACCAAAGTTTCCACAATTTTTCTGCCTATCTCAACCTTAACTACAACATCATATCCAGTGGGAGATGCTTATGAAGCTTGTGCTCCAGAGTAAGAACATCGAAATTACCGATGCAATCCGCGACTATGTAAATCAAAAAATCGAAAAGGCTGTCAGCCATTTCGAGCAAATTACCACCGGAATAGATGTCAATCTATCGGTTGCTAAAAACCCCCGAATTGCGGCAGCACAGGTAGCTGAAGTGACAATTTATGTCAATGGAGCCATTATTCGCGCAGAAGAAGCCAGCGAACATTTATATGCAAGTATAGACCTAGTTGCCGATAAAATTTCTCGGAAGTTACGTAAGTATAAAGAACGTAATTTTACTAAAAAAGATCGGACGGAAGGATTGAAAGATCTGGGAGAAGAATTAGATTTAGAGTTATTAGATTATAATCTGACCGACAATCGATCGGCGACGTTACCCGCAGAAGTCGTTCGGACAAAATATTTTGCTTTATCTGCATTGACGATCGAAGAAGCAATGGCTCAATTGCAACTAGTAGATCATGATTTTTATGTATATCGGAGCGTCGAAACTGGAGAAGTTAATGTTGTTTATCGCCGAAATCATGGCGGTTTTGGTGTAATTCAACCGCGCCCTGGTAATAATGAAAAAAATGGGCACGATCGCGCGGGTAAAGTAGCGAATGCCAAAGAAGTAGCGTAATTAAATTAGAGCGGTTCGCAAGCTCGCATCTGGCTATTGTCAAGTAACTCTTTGGGGTCGATATCTCGATCGCATTCAAGAGTAAAAGTCGGTAAATTGAGGATTTAAACTCAGCCCGTTAACAATTCAGGAGGATCGTCGATCGATTCTCCTGAATTTTGCTTAGGTAGACATCGAGCTGGGTGGGCTAAAATAGACATAATTAAATTGGGAAATCGTCCCTAGTTGCTAAATCCCTAACCCCCAGCCCCTTAAATGTCTTCTCAGCCTCCAAAAAAGACAATCCTGGCTCAAATTACTCAAGTCGTTCAGCGGACTAAAGTTAACTTTACCCGATTGGCTCTCAAGCCAAATGCCAGAGTCCCCAAACTCCTCGTCCAAGATGCGGACGCCCCCCAACCAGACACCTTTCCGCTATTGGGTGAGAAGTATACCTTGGGACGTAGCTCGCAATCTTGCGATATTGTCGTGCGCAATGAAGTTGTCAGCCAAGTTCACTTGTCATTGAGTCGAGATCGCAAAAAAGGTACGACCTTTTTACTCAAAGATGAAGGTTCGACCAATGGGATTTATCGGGGCAAAAAACGGGTCGATCGGATTACGCTTAGGGACGGTGACACATTTACCCTCGGCCCCCCAGAACTCAAAGCCGCAGTCAAAATTACTTATCTCGATCCGCCTCCTGTCTACCTGAGAGTGTTGCGATATGGATTGTATGGCACTGGTGGGCTGTTTAGCCTAATTTTGCTAGCGGTGCTCGCCGAATCTACCAAAATTGATGTCGATCCTCTCCCAGATGCCAATGGGCCAGTGATGCTCTACGCAGAGGACATGGAAGAACCATTGCGTCCGGCCAAAACGGGCGCGCATAAAGATCTGGCAAAGGTCTCCGACTTCTCGCCCTATTTACCCAAAGCCCTGATTGCTTCTGAAGATAGTCGCTTTTATTGGCATTTTGGGATCGATCCGTGGGGTGTCGGGCGCGCGATCGTCGTCGGACGGCAAAAAGGTAAGATCACTCAAGGTGCGAGTACGCTCACTCAACAGGTGGCGCGTAGTTTATTTCGATCGTATGTGGGTCGAGAGGACAATTTCGCCCGCAAACTGCGCGAAGCCGTAGTCGCGCTCAAATTGGAAGCTACATATAGTAAAGATACAATTTTACTTGCCTATCTCAATCGGGTCTTTTTGGGTGACGATGCTAATGGCTTTGAGGATGCGTCCCAACATTATCTAGGTAAATCCGCTCGCGATTTGACTCTCTCAGAAGCAGCAATGTTAGTCGGAATTCTGCCCGGGCCGAATATTTTTAACCCTTGTATTGAAGATAAACAAGGGCGCAAAGGCACCAAAGCGATCGAGCGACGGAATTTGGTATTGAGTAGAATGCTTGAAACTGGTGCAATTACCCCAGCCGAAGCCCGAGAAGCACGCAGATCGACGATCTCTGCCCGCCCCGAAGCTTGCACCCCCACAAGTAATAGCAAGGCACCTTATATCCATAGCTATGTCTTTCAGGAACTCCAGGAAATTTTGGGAACTGAGACGGCTAAAGAAGGGAATTTTGCGATCGAAACTGGATTGAATCTGAATATGCAGGCTAAAGCTGAAGCCGCATTGCGGCAAAATGTGGCGAATGCTGGCAGTCGCTTTCGGTTTTCGCAAGGTGGAATCGTCACTCTCGATAGTACGACCGGAATTGTCAAAGCGATGGTCGGCGGTGTGGATTATCAAAAAAGTCAATTCAACCGCGCCATTCTCGCCCAACGCCAGCCCGGATCGACATTTAAACTATTTGGCTATGCCGCAGCTATAGCTGGGGGGATCTCGCCGGGAAAGACCTATTCCTGCGACCCGCTCTCCTGGGGGGGTAGAACCTTTCCGGCGTGCAATCATGGGGCGGCGGGTGCGGTAAATATGTTTACGGGATTTACCCTGTCTGAAAATCCGATCGCGCTCAGAGTCGCCAAGGATATCGGCTTGCCCAAAGTCATTGAAACCGCCCAAAAAATGGGGGTAAAATCGAAACTAGACGAGGTTCCAGCACTCGTGCTGGGACAGAGCGTGGTGAATGTGCTAGAGATTACGGGATCTTTTAATGCAGTTGCCGATCGTGGTGTTTGGCGTAAACCCCGCATCATCAAGCGTGTCTACGATACGACTAATTGCGATCTCAAGCAAATCCGCACCTGTCGGGTGATGTACGATGCCACTAAGGAAGACCAATCGAAACGAGTCTTATCTGCTGACGTTGCCGATACGCTAACAACGATGATGCGCGGCGTCGTCACTAGCGGTACTGGCAAAAATGCCGCGATCGGATTAGGGGAAGTCGGTAAAACCGGAACTACCGATGATAATGTGGATCTGTGGTTTATCGGCTTTATTCCCGATAAAAAGGTCACCACTGGCGTGTGGTTGGGTAACGATGATAATTCGCCTACCCAAGGCAGTAGCGCGCAAGCTGCTCAGTTATGGGGCGATTACATGGGTTCGGTATATAAGTAGCTCGATCGGTAAATTGAATGTCTAACGGCTTACCGCTTGACCAGAATATATGCCTTGGTATATTCCGGTAATTTGCGAATATATGCCGTAAAATCATCCTTACTATCGAACACTCCTGCCAAGTAATCTAACTGATGTAAATTGGGTAAAAATGCCCCACCCGTATCGGCAATAATGCCCATTCGTAACTGTGGTTTACCATCAATCGAATTCTCCGTGACGACAATTCTCCCCAAGCCAATATTTAATACGTCTCCCGCAAAAGTTACTCCCGGCTTGAGCGAAATTTTAGTCTCGATCGTTTGACCGTATCCTTTGATTGCCTTGACGGGTTTAAAATACCAATATCGCTTTTGTTCGGTGGGAGCTAGACCTTTAACATAAGGAATATTATTATTGCGATCGACATTAAAAAATGCCGATTTACCATCGTTAAATTTAATTAAGATCGTGCCTTCCATCAAGGCTGATTCCAATCCCTCGCGATCTAGATATGCGAGCGGTTCTACCGCTCCAAATTCTGGCCCTTCCGGTTCGTAGATATTCTTCAAGACATCTTGTTTGGTATACTTGACCCGAAGGGCCTCAATATCGGTACCTGGTTTGAGGGCGTAAATTCCGGCATTGAACTCTTTAGTCGGAGTTCGCGAACCTGGATGTGTAAATACCGCATATTTGGTCATTCTTACCCGTTTTTGCTCTGTGGCGGTAGGATTAAATGCCGTCCATTGGATCGTGCGAAAATTGGTATTTAAAAACTTAGGATCTTGCAGGCGAATCGGTCGTTTGGCTTTGATATCTTGCTGTAATGTCAGCACCATAAAGTCCAAAGTTTTGACAATATCGGCAACTGTTACTCCTTGCTTACCCAAAATCCCCTCGCGCTGGAGATCTGGATCGGTATCTAAGCTATTTTTAAAATATTTACGAGTACTTTTTAAGACTACTAATAAGTCTGCGGGATTAAATTTGACTTTGCTACTCGGTAGACTTGCCGCTTTAAAAATATCCCGACTCTGAGCCATAAATTGAGGCTGCTTTAACTCATCAATGACTTGATAATCGCCAACTTGAGGCAACGTACCCGCAGATGGTAATGGTGCGATTGTGGGGATTGCAGCCGTCGGTGCGGCGGCTGGTGGGGTGGTAGCAATAACGGGAGTGGGCGAACTTATGGCTGTGGAAGCAACACCTGGCGAGGTGGAAACTATTTGTGTGGGAGTAATAACTGGGGTGGGAGATTGAGGTACCGATGATGTGGGTATAGTGCGGGTACAAGCAGTTAACGCGATCGAGCCAATCCCAATTAGTAATCTAAAATATCTCACGCTGGACTTAAATTAAAGGGTTAGGGAGGTGACTTGCGGCAAGATGCGAGCATCCCCAGTTGGAGTTCGATTATCGTTCTGAAGTTGCCTGACAGAAATCCTGATAATCGCTGCGAACTTGCCTAGCATAATTATTAGCATAAATTAGCACCTGTTGTTGCCAATCTATACTTTCGCCAAAATCGAGCAGCTCTTGAGCGATTGCCGCGCCTAATTTACCACTACCATGAAGATGAGCGAAAGCCGTTACTTCGGCCATCGTTTTGACTAATTTTTCGAGTCGATTCTCCAGGGGAGAGGCTTCGCCAACGATGTCGATGTTAGCATCTATTAATTCGACTTTATCTTGTGTGGGCTGGAGTTCTCTTAATAAATAGCTACTATTATTAAAATCGATGGCAGCGAGTAATGCTGGCGGTGCCGATTGCACTAATTGCTCTATCTTCATGACTCTCTGTGCCGAATTTTCCCACTGTGGTTGAGTGTCACTTAAAAATGTTGGTAAAACATAGATCGGCTGCTGTTTGAAATCTAGCAAATAGTTGCGATCTGGCGAACCTTTACCTGCAACCAAAATTAAGTAACGATCGAGTCCCAAACTCCCGGTACCCGCAACGCGAAATCCGATATCTAAAACTTCAAAAAAATCTGGTCGATCTTGAGTTTGCGCCCAATCATAAATTACCCGACTTACTAAATCGTATTTGTCTCGATCGATCTTTAAGATTTTCTCATCATCAAATATGAGCTGACGCCGATCGCCAATTAATTCAGTCCGTTCGTCTAATAACTCCTGGCGTTTGCGACGAGCTAATTTTTTGAGTAAGTCTGCAACAAGTCCCTTGGCATTATCTGCGACGATCGCCCGAATACGTCCCGAGCTGAGTGTCTCTGCATATCTATTCAGATATGTTCGTACCATTTCATCGCCCTCGGCATTATCCAATGATAAACTTTCTGCTGCTAAAAAGATACTCGTCACCAATCGCGTGACATCCCAAGTACAAGGAGCTAGCATCCCTTCATCAAAATCATTAATCCCAAAATAAATTTGGCGATCGGCCCCTTTATAAGCACCAAAATTTTCTAAATGTAAGTCGCCACAAATCCATACATGTGGAGCTGAATTTAGACTAGACGCTACAGGTAAATCTTGATAAAATAGATGACAAGTACCTCTAAAGAATGACAAAGCATTTTTGCGCATCTTACTATATTTGCGCTCTAACATCATCGGATCGCGACCCTCATTAAACGCTTGAATCGCTTCCCAAGCATCTCTAGATCCACTGTTTTCTAATCGATCGCTCATAATCAAACTATTCTCACTCTAACTATCAAAGATCGTTAACTGTGCTTACAGCATTTGTGCTGTTGGGTTTTCTCGTTCCGAGAGGCTACGCCAACGCTTTGCTCTACCCAACCTACCAATTATCAATTATCAATTATCAATTATCAATTAATCTATGCGTCTAATTGGAATTACTGGCGGTATCGGCACGGGAAAAAGTACGGTTACCAACTACTTGCACTCACGATATCACTTGCCAATTTGGGATGCAGATATTTATGCTCGATCGGCTGTTGCAGTTGGTTCGCCAATTTTAACAGCAATTAGTCAACATTATGGTGACGATATCTTACGATCGGATGGAACGCTCGATCGACCCCGACTGGGCGAAATTATCTTTAGCAATCTAGTCGAGCGGCAATGGTTAGAATCACAAATTCATCCCTATGTCCGCCATTGCTTCGATCGAGAAATTAGTCGCCTCCAGCCAGATGCCACTGCCGTACTCGCAATTCCGTTGCTATTTGAAGCAAAAATCACCGATCTGGTCACAGAGATTTGGGTGGTTAGTTGCGATCTGTCTACGCAGATCGAGCGGGTAATGAAGCGCGATCGCATCGATAAAACAGCCGCCATCAAGCGGATCGAGAGTCAAATGCCGCTTGCTGATAAAATAGCCCTAGCAGATGTTAATCTAGATAACTCAACAAATATAACAGATTTGGAACGCCAGATCGATCTGAAAATATCAAATTTAATATGAGTAAGCGTAGAATCGATCGTTCTCTAAATTTCGTAGTGTTATTTGCAAGCTTATTTAGCTCTCTATCGGTGACATTTCTCGTACTGAAGTACGTATTTAACTGGCATTATCCGATCGCCACTTTGTATCGAATGTTCGCGTATCACAACCAATACCCATTTCAATACATCGCGATCGTCTCAGTCGTGTTTGGGATTGTGGGTTCGCACTGGGTCGATCGATACGATCGCACCAAAGGTATACTACGGTGGCAGGAGATCGCGATCGTGATGCTGCTGACGATCGTCATCTCTAGTCCATTCGGCGGAATGCTATGGCAAATCCACGATATGCAGCATGGCTTTATGCCACAGAATTATCTAGGTAAGATCTTTCAAGGAATTAGTTGGGGATTAGCATATGGCTGGTTAATTGCCTTGCTCTCAATCCCGATGAATTTAGTTGGCTTGACAGTTGGATATTTCTCGCTAGATCGGTTAGAAAAGCATTCGAGTATCCGTAACCGATCTTGACCGATCGTGCGAGTATCTTCAAATAGATGTTCGATCGGAGCAGTTAAATCGAGCGTCGATTTTTTGGCGTTGCTAGATCGGGGAATGAAACGATCGGATAAAAGAGCACGTCGATCGTCCCCAGTGCGATTTACCCAGATCGGGCAAGCTAGTCGGGTAATGGGGTAAATGCTGTAAATACCAGATATCCCGTGACAAACTCAGGACATCGCCCAATACCCAACCGATAAATCTAATTGCTGCCAGTAAAGATAACTTCAGGAAACTTGGCTTGAGCTTCAGGTAAGGGACGACCTTTACCTTCTTCTTGCCAGTAATTAATCACTTCAGTAGCCTGGTTGAGAATACCAACTCGATCGACTTCTGCGATCCAGTGCTTGGCTTCTAATTCTGCTTTAAGTTGTTCCCACGCATCGTTGCGAGGCCAGAAAAAATAAGCGGTGAGTGGACTCAATCCTTTCCCAACTACTTGGTCTACGGCTAAAGCAACGTTCTCATCCAACCACAGAACTTTTAAGATAAATTTGGATGTCGTTACTGGTAATGTTTCGGTAATGGTTTCGGGCATATTTGCTGACTAGTTTGGCACACAATCCATCATTATACCATCCTATTGCCGATCGACACTCACCCTAAATGTTAACTAGATCTCGCTGCAAATTTTCGATTCATTCTAGCAACAGGGGTGTCGGTCGATCGTTAGCAAGTATCCTTGTTGGCGATCTCCCGTCACCAAGCGGTTGCCAATGCGCTCGATCGTCAAACTTGAGCTTTAACACTTACGGTTCGCTCATTTTCAGGGAGGGTCATCAGATTGTGGCCCAAGGCAAGTATAAATCTCAACTGGAAAGTT
>NZ_PVWO01000707.1 GCF_003003845.1 Chamaesiphon polymorphus CCALA 037
AGCCTTTTAAGTGGACTTACAAAGGCAAACCGTTATGTGATTGAAATACTGGCTTTATTTACGCCGCTCAGTACTAGAGAGTTACGAGATGCCGTCCTCGTCGCCCAAACTGCCAATCAATCTAAGACTGATTTTCTAGCCCTCCTAAGTCACGAGCTACGTACTCCCCTGACGAGTATTTTGGGGTTATCGGCGACGCTATTGCGGCTACCCCTACTCAATCTCAACGAGCGACAACAAAATTATCTCAATATCATTCACAATAGCGGCGAACATTTATCCGAATTAATTGATGATATTTTAGATTTTTATAAATTAGAAGTCGGAAAAACTTTTCTGAAAGTCGGTGAATTTTTTGTATCGAAACAAATCGAACAAGTCGTCGAACTCGTCAAGCCCAAAGCCGATGCTGCCAAAATTGATATTCAAGTTGAAATTATCAATAATAATAGTTCGCCACTCAATGGTCGAGAGCTACGGTTTCGCGGCGATGCCAAACGGGTGCGGCAAATTCTGTTAAATATTTTAACCAACGCCATCAAATTCACCCCCGATAATGGCACGATCGTCATTCGATCTTGGCTGGAAGAAGGCTTTGCGGTATTTGAAATTGAAGATAGCGGAATTGGGATTGACGCCGAACAAATTCCCCGCTTATTTAAGAAATTCCATCAACTCGATCGCAATTTCGATCGCGATTATGGTGGCATGGGACTGGGACTAGCAATTACGCAGCAATTAGTCGAACTCCATGGTGGTTCGATCGAAGTTGAATCGGTGTTGGGTTCTGGCTCGACTTTTACCGTGCGGCTAGCCGCACAACCGCTCCAAATTCCCGAACGCAATGATTGGCAAGAAATGGATCGTCAATTAGTGTTTCAAGATCCCGAACTCAATCCCATTCCGAACCGGATTATCTTGATCGAACACGACGAAGATTTAGCCACATTTATGTGCGATATTCTTACGGCTGCTAGATACCAAGTAACCTGGTTATTATCGGCAGAATCTTCATTCCGACAAATCTCGATGTTCGAGCCAAATTTATTAATTATCGATCTGGCACTAGATGTTAATATTGTCGATCGATTGCTCGATAATATTCGGCGATCGACTAAAATTGGCGATACTAAAATTCTGGCGATCGCAAACAAAGACGATATCGTCAGTCCGATTAGCAAGCAATATATCGATGACTATTTATGGAAGCAAGTAAATCCCGAACACTTACTGCGGAAAATTACCAAGCTCCTCAGTGGTGTCGAAAGTAGGATGTGATAATTGATAGTTGATAGTTGATAGTTGATAGTTGATAATTGATAATTGATAATTGATAATTGATAATTGATAATTGATAATTGATAGTTGATATATAGGTTGGGTTGAGGCACGAAACCCAACAGTACCAACGTAGTACAGTAGGGGTAATTCATGAATTGCCCCTACCTCAAATTTTGAGCTGGTCTCTTATTTTAATTGAGCGACGAACCTGCGGCGAAAGCGACGGGTTTAGTGCCAACAATTTGCAAGCGAGTATTGTGATAAAAACCGCGCTTGAAGCCAGGGAACTGCCACTGATAACCATCAGCATCGGGATGTGCCGACATCAATTTCGACCATTCGCTAATGCGATGAGCGGCTTTTGATAATTTAGTTACTGACTCGATACCCAATCTTTGTGCTAATTGAGTTAGCTCTAATTTTAGACTAGTCGCCATTTCACCCTGACTATCGATCGTCAAAACCTCAGCATCTTTAGCTTGGGTAAGAGTGGTGAGAATACTACATACTCGATCGTTACCTTGTTGGTGGAGATCGAGTAACTCTGTCAACCGATCGATCGCACTCAAAGAATGCGGCTCTACAGTCGTATTGCGACAAGAATTTAAGAGCTGTGTTAGCGACTTAATTTGCGCTTGTTGCTGTTGAAGTTGTTGTTGATGCGTAATCAGAGTTTGGTGGACAGATTGAGCTAATCTGTCGAACTCTCGATCGATAATTGTCATAAGATTTAGGTGCAGATTAAAGTAGAGACGATTGGGGAAAAATGCAGGTGTAGGTTCGCGCTAAAAGTCTAAGTATATTAAGTGAAATTAAATATCAAAACCATGTAGATTGAGTTTTGAGACTCAAACCAACAACAGCGACGGTTTATGTACAGTCGCTCTTTGATATTTAATCGAACTTAGTTACTTAGGATCGATCGTAAAAATGGGAATATTCGTGGAGATGCAGAGCCAAATTGATGTCGGGGTCGAGCCACTAACAAAGTACGCGGTGGAGTGTGCGCGCTGTTTTAGTT
>NZ_PVWO01000173.1 GCF_003003845.1 Chamaesiphon polymorphus CCALA 037
TAGCTAAAGATTCCATCCTATTTTGAATAATGTTTTTTGCTCTCGATCGCCATATCATACATCAATTCAGCAACGCCTAAAAATCAACTGTGGGACAATCCAATTCACCTCTGATTTAGCGATTCAAGTTCGACAGCCGTAAGTTTGATTAAAGTAGCCGCAATATTTTCTTCTAAATGAGCGATCGCCGTAGTGCCTGGAATTAACACAATGTTTGGCGCGTGATGCAGCATCCAAGCAAGTGCAACTTGACTGGGTTGAACACCATGTTGTACAGCGATATCCGCCAAAGTTCCCGATGCATTGGCTAACGGTGCTCCTTGCCTCAGTGGGTGTGCTCCCAATGAGCCGTGGGGAATAAACATGAGGTTGTGCTGAGTGCAGTAGTTTAGTACATCCTCACCACTACGGTCTGTGAAGCTGAAGCGATTTTGCACAGCGGCGATCGCAACGATTTGACGGGCTTGCTCAATTTGGGCGATCGACACATTAGATAAGCCGATATGCCGAATCTTCCCTTCCCGTTGCAGTTCTGCCAGCATTTCAATTGACTCTGCAAATGACACATTGGGATCAGGTCGATGTAATTGATAGAGATCGATGCGATCGAGTTTGAGACGTTGCAAACTGGCTTCACAGCCTCGTCGTAGATTTTCTGGGATACCATCAGGTCGGATGTCGTTGGGAGAAGTTTTAACAATGCCACCTTTCGTCGCAATCACAAAATTTTCTGGGTAGGGATGCAGTGCAGCAGCAATCAGTTCTTCATTAAAGCCAGGACCATAGGCTTCAGCCGTGTCGATAAAATTCACACCCAGTTCAACAGCACGGCGTAATAACGTTTTTCCACCCTCCCAATCAGCATAAGCACCAAAGTTTCCAGGTTGCCCAGTCAGGCGCATTGCCCCATAGCCCACTCGATTGACAAGCAAACCATCACTCATCGCATATGTGAGTGGCAGCGATACAGAATCAGTGGTCATATTGCATCTCCATTAATGACTATTGAATCAAATTTAGGGAATCACCTTGTTACGGCGAAAAGTTTCAAACAATTCCAAGAACATCGCCTCGCTATCCATGACCTCATGAAAGCCAGCGCGTTGGGCTTTAGTCGTATCCAGTAGTACATCCCAGTCGCATCGAAAGATAAAGTCACCCAATGCCCAAGCAGCTACATCCTGATAGAGAGTGGAATTGAGATGATATTTCTGAACCATCTGGTTCCACAACGCTTCTTTGTCCGCCATAAATTCAGTCAAAGAAATCGTTTGGGGTGGTGCATACTCCATTTCAAAGAATTGAGCAAACTTAACCCACAAATTCTCCCAGCGGAATGCATCTCCATTCGTAATGTTGAAGGCTTCATTAGCAGCGGTTGGCTCTCCTGATGCCCAAACACTGGCTTTTGCCAGCACGCCTGCATCTGTGACTTGGCATAAGGCATGGTATGCGCTGGGAGTACCTGGAAAGCGAAGCGGTAGACCCAACTCTTTTGAGATGCTTGCATAAACCGCAATGACAAGAGGCAAACTGGGAATGCCGACTATCTCGCTACAAAAGGCTTCTGGTCGAAGTGCTGTCCATGACCAGGATTTTCCCTGCTGTCTCTGCCTTAAAAAGTCTTCTTGATCGTAGTAAAAGTTGGGTGGCATATGGCGCGGATCGGACTCTTTAGCAGGGGTTTTAAATTCGCCTAAATGCCGACCGTAGACTTTGCCACCTTGCATTAAGATAATGCGTTCCAGTTTTGGTGCGATCGGCTCAATCGCATCGACTACATTGGTTAGCATCGCTAAGTTTTCCGCAACTGGACCTGTGAAGGTGGGACCTCCGTAGAAAGCGGTATAGAAAATGTGAGTCACATTACTGAGTGAACTCAACTTTGTTTGGACATCCGGCTGATCGAGCAAATCAACCGAAATAAACTTGGCTCTGCTTTCAAAATTAGGTTCGCGCCTTGCCAGCCCAATTATTTCCCAATCCTCAAGACGCGACAGGTATTCAACCAGATTCCGCCCGATACCTCCCAAAGCACCGACAATGAGAGCTTGTTTCTTACTCATGATTCTACTTCCCTTGTAAGTTTGAATTGTACCATTTAGTCCACTCGCGATCAAAAAAAATTAGTTCGCGGGAGTTGATGTTTTTGCTCCAATCATTGCCATGATAGTTGGCTCAAGTCGATGTAAAAGGTTGACATCATTACGAACTTTTGACTGAAGCAATAGCCCTAAGATAAAAGAGTAAAGGTCTTCAGCCATTGTATGTGGGTCGATGGATGGGTCAATCGACCCTTCATGTTGAGCATCCCGGAGAGCTTGCTCAATAAAACGGACAATCCCTCCAAACATCGTTTGTACCTGTTGACGCATTGTTTCATCAACTAAGCTCAACTCAGCACCCACCAATGAATAGGGACAACCCGGCATTTTACCCGTTTTCTGAATCCCCTGCTGCATATTGTGTTCGATGTAAGCACAGTAATTTCGTAAGCGATCGAGGGGAGCAACGAGTGCCGAAAAGATTCGATTATAATCAGAAGCAGCTTTTTCCCAGTGCGATTGGTACGCTGCCACAGCTAACTCACTCTTACTCTTGAAGAAGTGATAAAAACTACTTTTGCTGATGCCTCCAGCCTTACAAATATCATCGACCGTAACATTGCCGTAGCTGCTCGACCAAATGAGGCTGAGCGCGGTATCAAGCAACTTTTGACGAGTCGTATGCTGTTTATCCATGAGTAATACTGTACGGACTATTTAGTCCAGTGTCAAACCCTAGATTATGAAGATGCATAGAGATATAGTTTGAGTCGAGGCGCGGTCGAACAACCGCGCTGCACCGGAACGTTTCAAGATGGTCGGTTGAGTTGCAAAGGTTATCTGCGTCCGGTGAGCGCGACCGTTACTAATGAAAAGAGAATTGGACGATCGAACAGCTTGACAATCGAGAATCGAAAAAAATCGGCACAACTCATCAAAAGATGAGATGTGCCGATCGAGTGAGTGGAATTAGATAAACACAAAGTTAGTTGCGGTTAGAGTAGTAGTATCGACCCCAGTTAAAGTGGCGATCGTGTTACCGCCGACCGCGATATTATTGCCAGTCCGAGTTAAGTCGGTAAATTTAACTCCGCCAGTAATGCCTAATACATCAGTGCCGATTTGGTAATCGACAATCGTATTCGCAGTTGCTGGAGCTTCACCGTTATAAATCCAGAATTGGTCGGCACCAGCACCACCAGAAAGGAGGTTACTACCGCCGCTACCAGCGAAGAACTTGTCGTTGCCTTCGCCGCCTAAAGCGCGACCATTGGCACCGAGGTAGATGGTATCGTTACCAGCACCAGCGGAGATCCGATAGTCTTTGACATCATTTGCCTCGAAGATATCGTCACCCGTGCTACCAAAAGCTCGATCGCCATTAGCCACGTAGATAACATCATTACCGCTACCGAGATCGATGCGGTTGTTACCAGCATTCGCACCAGAGATCGGCACATCCACGTTGTCGTTACCGGAACCCGTGAAGACGTTATCGTTGAAACCGTCGAAGCCTGGGGTGATGCCAGCGATGAGATTATCGGTTCCCGCAGTTCCCGCAACTAAGGTTGGGGCGACATTATTGGGGGTGACTTCAAATTGGCTGACGATCTTCGGTTGACGATCGATAATTGCTTGGGGGTTGGCTTCGAGTTCGGCGCGGGTGTAAGGGTCGATGCCGTAGGTGGTGACGGTGAGTTTTTGAGTTTGTTTGTCGATATTAAACTCTGTCCAGCCGTAGACGTGGGTAGCAACGTAATCACCTTGGAGGAGTTTGGCGTTAATTAAGCCGTTGGCTTGGGAGAGGTTTTTGTCTAAGCCGAGCGGATCGTAACCTAATGGTGCGAGTCCGCCATCGACGATACCTTTGATGAAGGTGTCTTTTCCGGGGGTGGGGAGCGAGTCGTACAACGCTTTCTGTTGGGGTGTAATTACGCCCAGAGCGGTGCCTAATTGGGCGACAGTCTGCCCGAATGGTTGGGCATAAGCCACAGCACCTGTGGTGATTTCAAAGGCACTGGTGGCGATTTGGGCTTGACCTGGGGCATTTTGATAGGTCAGGTTGTTGACCAGGGTACCGTGGATGTCGGCGGCGACGAAGACGACGTTCTCAATTTTGTTGTCGTTGACAAACTTGAGGATTTCCGTCCGCTCGGCGGCATAACCTTCAAATCGATCGGCGGCTGCGAGTACGCCGATATTTTGGATCGGTTCTGGCACCATGATAAATTTCCAGGTCACGCCATCTTTTTGGGATTGGAGCAGATCCCGTTTGAGGTCGCTTACCTGTTGTTTGCTCAGCATCGTCCGCGTGGGATTGAAGGAATCCACGAGGAATTTACCGACTTCCGCTTGGTCGGCGAGGTTGGCGACATTGGGCAACTCTTTATCGCGGAAAGAACGCGCATCGAGGACGAAGGTAGCGGCATCGTTACCGAAGGTGTTGGCGCGGTAGAGTTTGCGCTCGCCATCGGTACGAGCATCGCCTGGGGTGCTGTAGGTAAGATCGCGCAGCGGGTTGAATTCCTGGAAGGCTTGCAAACCGTTTTCATACAGGGGCGAATCATTCACCAGCCCAGTGTTGGCACCGAATAACGCTCGATCGGCAGCGGTGGCAGTTGCTAAATTCTCGCCGCCTGCAAAGTCGTTGGTGACTTCGTGGTCGTCGATCGTGGCTAGGATGGAGGTAGATGCACGTAAGTCACCGAAGGTATTTTGACCGAAGCGGCTGCCGTATACTTCAGCATTTTTGGCACGGTATTCTGCCAAGGTAGTGACTTGAGATTTCTCGGTACCATCGGGGTTTTTGACAGCGGCGGAAGCTACGTCACCATAGATAGTATCGCCGAGTCCGATGAAGAATTTGAGGTTGGCGGTGTCGGCATTGCTAATCGAGGGATAAGGTGCCAGTTCGCCGCGCCAGTCGCCAGATACGCCGAATTTTAAGCCTGTCTGTTGCCCGACAGCCGCCGCCGTGCTGAATTTACCGCTGGTTTTAACGCCGTTGGCATCGGTGACGCGGTAGAAGTAGTCGGTGTTGGCACTCAAGCCAGTGACATCGACTTTGACGGGTTGGAGGGGATTGGTTGAGGTCGCGGTTTGAGTTCCAACGATCGAGCTAAAGTCGGCCTTGGTGGAGTACTCAAAAGTGACTTTCCCAGGCGCATTAGCTAACGTCCACAGGACGGTGGAGTTTTGGGTGGTATCGCCACTGGCTACCCCATTCGGGAATGCCGATCGCAGGGTCTCTTGGGGCGAAATCGTCGGGACTAAATCAGTTCCCAGGGTCAGGATTTGGGTAAACTGGGCGGCATTGAAGTTATTGTCGCTGACTAAGACAATCGATTGACGACCGTCAGCGAGTTTGGGGCCGAAGGCGAGTCCTTCGATATTGTCTGTGCCAGTAGGATGGTTGCCATCGCTGTTGGGCAGATTCAGACCATCGAGATTTATCAACAGACGTTTTTGGGCGGGGGCGATTGCTTGTAATTGCGTCGGAGTCAAGCTATTGAGCGATTCGATCTTGCTGATATCCGTCGCGCCTTGGAGCTTAACCTCATAGATTTTAATCGTGTTGCCTTGACCGACTGCAAAGGAGCGTTCTAGAGCCAAGAAGGTACCGTTATCGTCGATCGCGAGTAAATCGACCAAACCACTATCAGCCCCGCCACCAGCCGGATTTGGAGCCTTAGCGATCGCATCGGCATTGTAGAGATATTCTTTTTCTGGCTGTCCGGTTGCCAAGTTAAATTGGACGATCCGCGTCCGCGTACCCGCTGCAACAGTTGAAACCGCGCCGTCTGTAAATAAAGCACTCTCGGTTGCAGTATAAAGAGTCTTTTGGTCGGGCGTAATCGTCAAACTCTCGAAGGCAAGGTTGTTGCGGACACCTGCTGTCTGCGTATCGCCAGTATCGACGACACCATTGCCATTCGTATCCGCCACCTTGGGCAAGAATTTGGTCGGAATGGTGAGCGAACGAAGTTCCTGTCCGGTCGCGATCGAAAATTCCTTAATAAATGGATTCGTTACGCGCGTCGCACCGAGATCGGGGCGAACTTCACCTTCGGAAGAGACAAAAATCGTCCCTTTACCGGAGAGCGCGATTCCTTCTGGATCGAGGCTATTGAGAGCGAAAGTTTTACCCGCAGTGTCTTTGAGTGCGGTGACGCTATTAAAAGTGACTCCGGTAGTCGCAATTGTATTCGGATCGAGGGAGAAGTTATAAAACCGTGCTGCGCCCAGTGCAGATCGATCGTCGGAAATCGCATAGTAGCTGTTGCTAGCTCGATCGTAAGCCACCCCAGACAGACCGCCCAATGGCACATCGACACCATCGATTTTACCCGCCGCACCTGTAGGCACCAACCCAGTCGGGAACGTCTTTTGACCGATAAAACTCGCGCTAAATGTCGATCGATCGTCTAAAGATACCTCAAATACACTAACTGTCCGGCTAACTTCCGCTGCTGTAATCAATAACGGCTTGCCAGTCGGACTATCCGCCGCTGAAACAAAGGTCAACCCTTCCACGCCTCGATCTTCAGGCGTATTCAGGTATTGAACGAATTGCGGCTGACTGGGTGTGGTGACATCATAAACGATGACATCGCCCGTCCGTTCCAGACCGACAAAAGCGTAAGTGCGGTTATTAATGACCCCAACTACAACACCTTCGGGTTCTGGCCCTTTATTGTCGCTACGAGTATCAAAAGTCTCCGTAGTACCATCGGAATTAAACAGCGTCGGCGATTGAGCCGCCGTAATTTTTTCCAACTGGTCGCCACTATCAAAGACTTGTTTCCCAGTGCCATCCCAAATCGAGAACGAACGCGCGCCAAACGACTCGATTCGATCGAAATCGCCATCACCATCGGTATCGCCACTAGCATTAGTGACCGTCAACCGACCTAAATTAGCATTTTGCTTGAGCGTCGCCGCAGTCGGGAAGACCGTCGCATCTAAAGCGTAGCCAGCGGCTCCCACGCGCACCTCTTCAGCAAATCCCGTGTAGTCACGAGCGTCACCTTCATTGGCAGTAATATAGTAAGGCTTACCCGCGATCGAGAAACTCGCGATCGCATCCGGTTGATACAGTCCGAATGCAGGCTGATTTTTGATGTCGATCTTACCAGTAGAGGCGGTTAAATCGCGATCGCTAGCATCGATGCCATTCCCTGGCAGATTGTAATTTTTCGCTCCCAGTGGGGCAATGCTGGTAATCGTCCCAGTCGCAATATCCAAAATCGCGATCGCGTTATTTTCTTGGAGCGTTACCCACGCAGTCTTGCCATCTGGGGAAACAGCGATGTATTCTGGCTCTAAATCTTGAGCGACTGTCGCCCCTGGCCCAATAATCCGCACTCCAGCGGCCTTGAGTGCTGCCGCCTGACTATTGAAACTCGTAAAATCTGCCGATTGGACTGTCGCCGCAGCCGCCCCACCAGCAATATTAATGATACTTATCGAACCCTCTGGATCGAAGGATGTTGCTTGTCCGTAGCTATTGGGTTCGCCTTCATTAGCGACCAAAACCTTGGTACCATCGGGGGTAAATGTCAACATATCGGGCAGCGCGCCGACTGTGACTGAGTTCAAAAATGCCCCAGTCGCCGCATTGTAAAAGCTGACCCGTCCGAGTTGTTGGGCGTTGGTGGTAGTGTTTTGAATAGCGTAGGCTACCGCTACGATGCCATTTTTGGTAGCGACGCTGTTGGGAATCGCTTGGGTACCTGCTGGTGGGGTAAATCCAGTAGCGAGGGTACCATTTGCGGTAATTGCTCCAGTACTGCTAATTTGCTGAATTTCGACGACCGATCCAGCGACTACAAATAATCGATCGCTTGCCGGATCGAAAGCGGGGATTTCGGCTCCGTTGGTACTGGTGATACTACCAACTCTTTGTAAAGGTTCGACGTTCATAGGTCTAAAATTATGTGGTTGAAGATCTGGATTTTTTCAGTAACCGTATCGAGGAAAAATGTATCGCCACTTGCACCGCTGGAAGTCGATCGGCTTGAAGATCGGTAGTATCGAACCGAGCGATCTATAAAAATATCGTTTTCGAGAGATATATCACGTCAGCAGTGTCGATCGGAGTAAAAAATGTCACAAGCTGTTCCCAAAAGGAATGAGCACCGATCGTGTCCCCGATCTAAAATGGAATCTCCTCTTGCGGAGCAATCGATTAGAAAATCTGAGCATTACTCGATCCTGACGATCGAACATCCTCTTCCAGATCGATCGAGCATTAAAACAAATATTAGACCTGCAATCCAGAAAGCTGAAATAGCTATTTTCTTTAAAATGAATCGATCGACGCTAGAAATTGGTGCTATTGATGCTTGGAAAATTGTGTGGGAGCGATCGCGATCGTAGATTAATAATGATTACAAGTAACGCCAAATCTCAAAAATTATCTTCCAGGAGTATTTAGACCGATATGACTCCCGATCGCTATCGAAAAGTCTTGTGGCGGCTATTTATGCTACGATTCGGCCAGTCATCCTAACTCATTGTAAGCAACCGTGCTAACCGACCAACATATTTCTGAAGCATTGAGCCGTGCCTATGTGCGGGCGATCGCTGGACGTGCCGGACTCAACTTAGCGATTCGGGAATATGACTATGGCGTAGACGGCAGTTTTGATGAGGTTGTGGTACGCCAAAATCGTCGGGTTGAATCTGGCTTCGCTCTCAGTTTTCAACTCAAAGCCTCAACCCAATGGCAAATCGACAATACTCAGGTTGTTTATGACTTGGAGGTGAAGACATACAATGATTTGATTCTCAGACGCAGCATGAGAGCCGCAACACCCTGTATTCTGATTTTGTTAGCCCTGCCCTCGGATTCGATGGAATGGCTCATCTGTGAAGAAACACAACTCAGATTGCAAGGAACCTGCTACTGGGAATACCTCAGTGGTAGTTTCAGCGAAAATCGCCAGTCCGTGAGGATTAGAATCCCCCGATCGCAACGCCTCACCCCAGAATCTTTGCTAACCTTAATAGAGAACGTCAAAACAGGAGAATGGTGATGACCCCTGAAGCTTTATCGAGTTACCCCCAAATCCAGGAGCTTCACGTTGCCCAAGTGGTCGGCTATCTTCAGGAGACTCACTGGATATCGGTCAGTCATCCCAGTCCACGGTTGCTTGTGTTTGAAAAAGGAGTTGACGATCGCGGCAAGCCAATTCAGATTGTGCTGCCTAGCAAGGATGATTATGAAGACACCCCCTATTTACTAGCTAAAGCGGTAAATCTGCTGTCTGTGCTGGAATCTGTAACATTTCAGGAGATTGTGAATGCGATCGGTGCATTTGCACATGTAAGCTAGAGTGAGATTATCCACAAGAGACGCTACGCGAACGATATAGCGCAACGCATCATTGGGGGATTACTAATGAAAAGAGAATTTTTCGATCGAATCTCCTCTTTCGGAGCGATCGATTAGAAAACTCAATCGTTATTCGATCCTGACGATCGAGCATTAAAACAAATCGCTTCACAGAAAAGGAGACTGTCATGCTCGGTGCAATAGCTGGTGATACGATCGGATCTGTATTCGAGTGGAACAACGTCAAGACTAAGAACTTCCCTCTGTTCTCCACGGACACTTGCTTCACGGATGACACAGTACTCACGGTCGCTCTAGCAGAAGCCATTCTGACGGGAACGGACTACGATCGAGTCATGAGGGCGTACTACTACAGATATCCACAAGCAGGCTATGGCGGCAGCTTTCATGACTGGGCATTATCTGACGCTCCAGCACCGTATTCGAGTTGGGGTAATGGTGCTGCGATGAGGATTAGTCCAGCCGCCTATGCGTATGACACTCTAGATGAAGTGCTGCTCTGGTCGGAACATTTCACCGCAGTGACGCACAACCACCCTGAAGGGATTAAAGGAGGTCAAGCTACTGCCGCAGCGATCTTCATCGCCCGTAAGGAAGGCTCCAAGTCTGACATCCGCCACTTCATCGAGGATCGCTTTGGCTATAACCTATCGCGAACGGTCGATGAGATTCGAGCGACATATGATTTTGACGAGTCTTGCCAAGGAACCGTACCGGAGGCTCTAACTTGTCTTCTAGCAGCATCGGACTTTGAGGATGCTATTCGCAACGCCATCTCCATCGGCGGGGATTCAGACACGCTTGCCTGCATCACGGGTTCCGTGGCAGAGCCGCTCTTTGGCGGAGTACCAGAATCGATCGCCGAGGTTGTGCTGGGCAAGCTAGACCCTCATCTTCGAGGCGTGACGACAGACTTCATCGCCAAGTATGTGAGGTAGGAAAGTATTGCGAACGTTACTATTGACAAAGAGAATTTTTCGATCGAATCCCCTCTTTCGGCGCGATCGATTGGAGCATCCGAGCGTTATTCAATTCTGAAGATCGAACATACTCTTCCCGATCGATCGAGCATTAAAACAAATTTTAGACTGGCAATTCAGAAAGCTGAAACAGCTATTTTATTTAAAATGAATCGATCGACACTAGAAATTGGTGCTATTGCTGCTTGAATGGTTGTGTGGGAGCGATCGCGATCGTAGGTTAATAATTATTACAAGTAATCCCATCTCTCGAAAATTATC
>NZ_PVWO01000708.1 GCF_003003845.1 Chamaesiphon polymorphus CCALA 037
CCCCTCGAAGCATTAGCAGCCGATCGCACAACATATTGAGATGGCGCGGCTATGGTGAAGATCTACCCACCCCGCCCTTCCGGCACCCCTCCAAGGAGGGGATTTTTTTGGAGCGATCGAGTGTAATATCGCATTTGCTCGATTGCAATTCCGGGCAGCAATAGCACCCACGATCGGCTACAATTGTTCATAGATATTTACAAAGATTAGTAAATTTCAACCATCCAGGTCGGATCGTACTAGAGTTCTAACTCCACAATTTATGAGCATTCCCATTCGTAACGTAGCCATCATCGCGCACGTAGACCACGGTAAAACCACCCTTGTTGACGCACTTTTGAAACAATCCGGTGTTTTCCGCGAAGGGGAGGACGTGCCGATTTGTGTGATGGACTCCAACGACATCGAGCGCGAGCGTGGTATTACAATTTTATCTAAGAACACCGCTGTCAAGTACAAAGACACATTAATTAACATTATCGATACCCCCGGACACGCGGACTTCGGTGGCGAAGTCGAACGCGTATTGGGGATGGTTGATGGCTGTATCCTCATCGTCGATGCCAATGAAGGGCCAATGCCGCAGACGCGCTTCGTCCTGAAAAAAGCTTTAGAGAAGGGCTTGCGTCCGATCGTGGTAGTTAATAAAATCGATCGCGAGCTAGCATCGCCCCACGCCGCAGTGGATAAAGTCTTAGACTTATTCCTCGAACTCGGTGCCGACGACGACCAGTGTGACTTCCCCCACTTATTTGCTTCGGGAATGGGTGGTTACGCCCAGAACGATATGGAAACTAAAGGTACCGACATGGTACCGATGTTTGAGGCCATCTTGCGCCACGTTCCACCCCCAGTCGGCGACTCCGACAAGCCCTTGCAACTGCAAGTGACTACTCTCGATTATTCCGATTATCTCGGTCGGATCGTGATTGGTAAGATTCATAATGGCACCATTACCATGGGCCAGCAAGCCGCGCTAATCCAAAGAGATGGATCGATCTCCAAAGGACGCATTACCAAGCTTTTGGGCTTCGATGGCTTGAAGCGGATCGAAATTCCCAGCGCAACTGCGGGTAATATCGTAGCTGTAACTGGATTTGCAGATGCAAATATCGGTGAAACTATTACTTGTCCCAACGAGCCAATGGCATTGCCATTGATCGATGTAGACGAACCAACCTTGCAGATGACCTTCTGCGTTAATGATTCGCCGTTTGCTGGTACCGAAGGCAAAAATGTCACCTCGCGCCAAGTTCGCGACCGTTTATTCCGCGAATTGGAAACCAACGTTGCGTTGCGCGTTGAAGAAACAGGCGAAGCTGATAAATTTGCCGTAGCTGGACGTGGGGAACTTCACCTCGGTATTTTGATCGAGAATATGCGTCGGGAAGGGTACGAATTCCAAGTATCCCAGCCGCAAGTAATCTACCGTGAAATTGGCGGTCAAAAATGCGAACCGTTTGAATTGCTCGCTTTAGATGTACCTGAAGAAGCCGTCGGTAGCTGTATCGAACGTCTCGGTCAGCGGAAGGGTGAAATGCAAGATATGGTCGTTGGTGCCAACGGTCGCTCCAACCTCGAATTCGTCGTTCCTGCGCGTGGTTTGATCGGCTTCCGTGGTGAATTCATGCGGATGACTCGCGGTGCTGGGATTATGAATCACAGTTTCCTCGAATATCGTCCGAATTGTGGTGAAATTTCCGCCCGTCGGAATGGGGTTCTGATTTCCTTTGAAGAAGGTGTTGCTACCGACTACGCGCTGATGGGTGCAGAAGATCGCGGTACGTTCTTTATCAAGCCTGGTACTAAGGTCTATAAAGGAATGATCGTCGGCGAAAACAATCGTCCTCAGGATCTGGAACTGAACATCTGTAAGAGCAAGCAGTTGACTAACCACCGCGCCTCTGGTGGTGAAGAATTGGTACAGCTCAAAACACCGATCGATATGACGCTCGAACGCGCTCTAGAATATATCAGCGGTGACGAGTTGGTAGAAGTTACTCCTCAATCGATTCGGTTGCGGAAAATTGCTAAGAAACTAGCCAGACGCTAGGTCTAGAAGGTGTTAGCTCTGTTTTAATTACTAGCAATTCTTCAACTAGAAGTGTAGGGGGTAACCCCTACACAATTTTTTTGTGGCTGGGTAGATGAGAGATCGAATAAGGTTATTAAATACAGATAACTTCCTAATATGACATCTCTGCCATAGTAGCTTACGGTTCGCTCATTTTCAGGGAGGGTCATCAGATTGTGGCCCAAGGCAAGTATAAATCTCAACTGGAAAGTTCA
>NZ_PVWO01000174.1 GCF_003003845.1 Chamaesiphon polymorphus CCALA 037
GAATAAACTTAGTCACAAAAGCTTGCGGATCGCGATCCCAGGCTTTTTGGGCGGCAGTCATGCGGACTTTTTGGAGTTCGGGATCGAGGAGGGTTTCGGGTAGGCGCGCCATCAGGTATTGAGGACGTTCCCACAGCGGTAGAGTGTTGGCGACATCCATCAAGTTATTTGCTCGGCGCAATTCGGCACCAAACATGATGTCCATCCCCGATTCATATGCCGCTTGTTCGATCGCGACAAACTTGCGTTTGGCTGTTTCGACTTTTTGGCGGTGAGCAGGACTTTTGGCCGCAATTTTAGCTAATTGTCTGGTGCCCCAGCGGACATGTCCGGTTTCTTCAGGGAAAATTTTCTCGATCGTTTCGCGGATCTGAATATTTTCTTCCGTTTGGGGGGCAGCTTTGAGGGCGTGAATGTGAGCTGAGAAGAACTCACAGCCGCGTTTTTCGGTGACATTAATCGCAGCCAAGGCAGCAATGACACCATCTTCAGCGGTGGTGTAGGTTTCGCGATCGATCAACCGATTGAATTCGTCGATATACGATACGCCAGGTGGAGTATCTAGAGGGCCACCCAAATCGACCAACAAATCTGTCAGCCACAGGGCATGACGAGATTCATCGTTGATGTGATGGGATAGATCGCGAATTAATTCTGGTGGATTACCATTGAGCTGCTCGATTAATTCGGTCAGATCTTTGCAACTGCGTTGTTCGTTGTAGCGGTAGCGATTGAGGGTAACGAGATGAATTTCTCGATCGCTAACCACGCGTTTGAGAATATCTCTGGCACTGAGACTGTTGTTGAATTTGCGAGGGTAGGCAACTGTCATGATGTTTTGCGAGGATAGTCAGATATCGGCTAGCAATAAGAATTGTAACGCAATCTCATTTGAGAGGGAGGCTCGATCGTTAGACATCACGATCGACTATGGATTGATTTGACATCAGATAGAGCGTAACTTACATCGGCTTTTTAATTGGCAGATCGCCAAATAGTATAGAAATTGCTAGATCGATTGCAAAAATAGACAGTCCAGAGACAATTACAGCAGCGGTAGCCGACTCGCCGACTTGCTTGACGCCGCCATAAGTGGTCATCCCCCACCCACAGCCAATCGCACCAATGGCGATGCCAAATAGTATGCCCTTAAATCCCAACATCAGCAGATCGTTGGTGAGCAAAAAACTCCGCACCGAATCTAAAAATACTAATGGTGGTACTTGATATAGTTGCGCGGCGGCAAAGATCCCGCCGCCAATCCCAAATACCAAACCTAAGATAATTAAAATCGGCACCATCGCACAACAAGCGAGTACCCGTGGCAAGATCAGGTAATCGATCGGATCGGTTCTGAGGGTGTAGAGAGCATCGATTTGTTCGCTGATTTTCATCGCCCCAATTTCTGCGGCAAATGCCGAGCCGACTTGCCCAGCAACGACACAAGCGGTCAGAATTGGTGCCAGTTCTCGACCGAATGCCAGCGCAAATATACCCCCAACCGAATTAATCGTACCCATGGACTCTAATTGTCTGGCTGTTTGAATCGTAAAAATCATCCCCGCCATCAGATTGGCTAACAAGACTGGCAGCATCGATGCAGGGCCAGTTTTAAATAAATGTTCGGGGACTTTTTTCAGACAAGTTTTACCTTGAATCAAATGCAACCAAACTTGACCGATTAGTAGCAGCGTGAAGGCAAAGCGGATATATCCGTATGGCTGCGAGTTTGCACCAGATCGTGGAGACATGGAGGAATGTGTGAGGAAGAAAAGACAGCGGAAACATTAAAAAAATGTGTAAAAAAGTAGCATTTAGTCGGGGAACCACAAGGCAATCGGGCGATCCGATCGTGTTAATGGAGCGACTGACGATCGGGCATACACCCGATCGTGGCGGCAAGGCAAGCACGAGGATTTGCCCTCGTACCGATTCAGGTGTTTCGGTTTGCCGATCTGGTTGTAAAGCATTATAACTAGTTGCTTGCCTTCCGATCGACGACGATCTATGCAATAAAAGTTAATCGATCGAGAATGTTTCTGCCACACTGATTTCGGATTTCCACCCAGGAAAAACGCACTGTCAGACTCCAGTCAGCTATGCTAGAGTCAATATAATTAAACTCTAGTAAAATTAAAGAGGATTTGAAATGGTTGATACTGGCGATCGCAGTAATAGTGGCAAACGCAAACTATTTTCGTTGTTGTGCCATGGCTCGATTTTTTTAGGTTCGCTGCTCGTTACTTCGGCGATTCCATTAGTGATTTTGTTGCTGTTTGAAGATCCGGTCATCAAGACAACTGCTAAGGAAACACTAAATTATCACTTTAATATTTGGCTGTACGGAGCAATTACAGTAGGGCTAGGAGCTTTCTTCCATGCTTTAATCATCACCATTCCTTTAGCATGGTTAATTGGGGGAATCTTTACGCTCTTTACCTTGATACCACCAATTTTTGGGATTTTAGCAACTTTAAATAATCCTAATGAGCCTTATCGCTATCCCTTTATTTGGAGAGTACTGTAAATTAGCTGTTTTCGATAATGATGTAGAGCAATGAAGCTCTACATCGTTTTCTACAAATAATTAAAGTCATCTAAATAATTTTAGCGATCGATCGCTTGTATGAGGTGTCCAGCAAATCCCGCTCGGTTGGTATTCTTATCAACTAGTATGGAGGCGGGAAAATCGATCGAACATGCACGAGATATTTTCAATTAAATTGCCCGGATTAGATCGATTGTGGAGCTACGATCGATCGTGGTGGCGCGGCGATATTTTAGCAGGCATTACTGTTGCAGCTTACTTAATTCCCCAATGTATGGCTTATGGAGAATTAGTCGGTGTGCCGCCTGTTGTGGGGCTGTGGACGATTCTGCCAGCGATACTCGTTTATGCCCTCTTTGGTTCGTCGCGACAACTCTCTGTTGGGCCAGAATCGACCACAGCAGTGATGACGGCGGCAGCAATATCGCCGTTGCTGCTAGCAGATCGCAGTAACTATCTGATGCTGGCTTCGACGCTGGCGGTGCTGGTGGGTGGCGTTTGTGTTGTGGGCTATTTTGCCAAATTGGGTTTCTTAGCAAATCTGCTCTCCAAGCCGATTCTGATTGGTTATATGGCCGGGGTAGCGGTAATTATGATTGCCGGACAACTGGGCAAGATCGGGGGTATCCCAATTGAGGGCAACACTGTCTTCGCCCAAATCGGTGAATTTATCGATCGATTAATTGGCGGAGCTGACGCTGGAGAGCCGAGCATCCATTGGCTAACTCTCATCCTAGCTGGACTGACGATCGGATTTCTGTTCGTTTTTGGGCGTCTCGTTCCTCAAGCTCCTGCGCCCTTATTGGCGATTTTAATCGGCACTGCGGCGGTGGCTATCTTTAAGCTCGATCGTCAGGGTGTGGCAGTTGTGGGCGAGATTCCGGCAGGTTTGCCACAATTTGTATTGCCTAACTTGCCAACGCAACTCCCCAGTTTGTTAGCATCGGCTCTGGGCATTGCGATCGTCGGTTATTCGGATAATGTCCTCACGGCTCGCTCGTTTGCGGCACGCAATCGCGATTATCGTTCCGATAGGCTCCGCCAACGAATTGATGCCAATCAAGAATTACTCGCCCTCGGACTGGCTAATCTGGGAGCGGGTTTGATGCAAGGTTTCCCCGTGAGTAGTAGTGGCTCTCGCACGGCAATTGCGGATACGGCAGGCAGTAAAACCCAGCTTTTTTCGTTAGTGGCGATGGGTGTTGTGGTGGTAGTATTGTTGTTTCTGCGCCCAATTTTGTCGCTATTTCCCAAAGCAGCATTAGGTGCGATCGTGGTATTTGCTGCGATTAAATTAATCGATATCCCCGAGTTTGTCAGACTATACAAATTTCGGCGCAGTGAATTTTTAATAGCCCTAATGACGACACTCGGCGTCATCCTCACCGATATCTTAGTTGGGGTAGCAGTGGCGGTGGGATTATCGATCGTGGAATTGTTGGCGCGATTGGCACGTCCTCACGACGCGGTGCAAGGCATCGTACCAAATCTGCCAGGACTGCACGATATCCAAGACTGGGCAGGAGCGACTACCATTCCTGGATTGGTGATTTATCGCTATGATGCGCCTTTGTGTTTTGCCAATGCAGAGGATTTTAAATGCCGCGCGCTCGATGCGATCGCCGCAGAAGTTACGCCAGTAGAATGGTTTGTGCTCAATACCGAGGCGATTGTCGAAATCGATATCACGGCAGCAGACGTTCTGGCCGAATTATGCGATGAATTAGCAGCCAGAGGCATTACTCTGGGCATGGCACGAGTCAAGCAAGATCTCTACGTGCAGTTAAAGCGATCTCATCTGTTAGAAAAGATCGGCGAACGACATATTTATATGACGTTACATAGTATGCTGACAGACTTTGAATCTCGGGGTCAATAGGAATTAGTCGTTGCTGAATTGCAGGATGAAAGAGCGGGGAGCGGGGATAAGATAATTTGTTTGTTAAAAAAATAGCAGATCGTACCTCAGCTCGGCAATGCCAAAAATTATGGAATTGGGAGATCGATGAGGTCGATCTCCTGCTTTATTCGCGTTTCTCGATCGCGATCGTCAGATGAGCTACCATTGCCCCAATTGCTCCAACAGCAGCCATGACGGGGAAGAGAGCCGCACTCAGTACGCTCCCGACAACACCGACTGTTAAGGGAATTTCAATCAAGATGCGGCCTTCTTCATTTTTGAGAATAATTCGCCGAATATTGCCTTGGTGAATGAGTTCCTTAATTTTGGCAACCAGAGCATCGCCTGTAATCGTAAATTCTTCTACCCCAATCTTTTCTTCTGTCTTCGCTGCGGGTGTGGTCGTTGATAAGTCAGCATCAACTCGTTCGACGTGTTGTTCGGAATCGACAGGTGTACTCATAATTTAACTCTCCATCGCTGGTGATATCTCTAGCCTAAACGATAATGTTGAGAAACTTGTGAAGGTAAATGTATAGGCGATTTTTTACCAAATCGAGCTGTAAAACTTGTAGGTCGCTACATTGAGCAATTCACACACTTCGTCATCGGTGGTTCGATCGAAATCCTCATACCATAAACCGATCCCCTCAAACTGTGCGGGAGTGTTTAAGCACACCACCTCATCGACTGCCGATCTCAATTCCTGGCAGATGTCGGGCGGTGCAACGGGAACGGCGATAATTATGCGTTGTGGTTGCTGGGGTGCGATCTCGCCGATAGCCGCTCGCATCATCGCACCCGTCGCCAAACCCTCATCTACCAAAATGACAATTCGATCGCGGATCTTTAATGGGGGACGATCTCCCCGATAAATGAGATCGTGTCGATGTAGTTTCTGAAGTTCCCGATCGGCAACTTCAGCGATCGTATGTCCAGAAATTCGCAACCAATCGAGCAGATTTTCGTTCAACACCTCAAATCCACTAGCGGAGATTGCACCGATGGCTAGCTCTGAACGTCCGGGCACACCCAGTCTTCGCACCAAACAGATGTCTAAGGGTGCATTAAGTGCTTCTGCCACTTCAAAGGCGACGGGTACCCCACCGCACGGAATACCGAGCACCAGGACATTGGGCAGATTGACATATGCGGTGAGTTGGCTAGCTAATAATTGTCCGGCTTCAGTGCGATTGCGAAATCGGGCGACGCTCGTCATCCGTCTCACCTCCGGCAGGTGTTTTAATGTCGCCGCGTCGTTGCCGTGTATACTCTTTAAGTTGGCGTTCGGCACTTTCAAAGGCATCTCGAATGGCAAGATCGAGATCTTCATGTGACTGCTGTGCAGACGGCTGACGATTGACGATTAATTGGTTACCAGGGACGGTCAAATTAATTTGGACGTGGTAAATATTGCCTTGATGCTGGTGACGATGTGGGACTTCGATAATGACTCGACAATCGCTCAGATGCTCGGAGAATTTTTCGAGCTTGGCAATCTGTTTGCGAATTTTGACTTCAATCGCGTCCGATGGTGACAGGTTTTGCCAGAAGATTTGGGTATTCGCTCTCATAATTTCTTGACCTCTTGCGCTGCTCGATCTTTAAGATAGATCGAAAGGTTGAGAAACTTGTGAGGAAATCGATCGCTGCTAATAATTTTTGGTACAACACATGTGGAGGAGCGGCGCACCTCGGTCGGGAAACCCGATTCGTTGGCGCAGCCTCTCCGTCAGGAGAAAATCAATCCGCTGCTTGGTGGAACGCTGAGGAAACATCAGCGCGATTCCATCCGCTGCTTGGTTGATTTTCATGGACGGGAGCGGCGCATCGAACGGGAGGTTCCCTCCCGTTTGTGTGCGACAAGACAAACCCGTCCGTTGGCGTAGCCTCTCCGTCAGGAGAAAAATCAATCCGCAATTCTCAATTCTCAATTCTCAATTCTCAATTAATTTAAAGTCCATTCCGCTCACCGCTTCTGCTGCACAGTAAGCGGGAGTCTCCTGGATGTTCGATCGGTTGGGTAAGTACTTCAATTAGTAGTCCTCGATCGCTGCGAGTTTGCCGTCATTATTCGGCGGATTCTTCATCATCAGGCTGAGGATAAACAAAGCTAGTAGAGCGTCCAGTCAGAACGGATTTACCTAATGAGAGTGCTTTTCTGGCTTGGATAGCGGCTTTGTTACGCCAAGTAGCGCGGCGTTTGTCGCGTTTGGATTTGGATGTTTTCTTCTTTGGAACTGCCATATGAGTAAATATTTAGGCACAGCCTTCCTAGTATAACAAAGATCGAACTCCGGTCTTTGAAAAAGCCCAAACTCAAAGCTACAAGCTCCTCGGTGATGTCGTGGCGATCGACAGACGCTTTTTGCGATGCTATTACTGTCGGGAATATAGAGCGATCGGGGTGTAGATCTATATGCACTGGCGGCTACGCGAATGTAGGTTCGATGCAATCGACAGTTTTGATGGTAGATGTCGCGCGGATTAACAGTAAAATTACTTGCAAGATAATCTGAGTTGCGGCGATCGATGCGATCGGCATCACTATGTTTAGGAGATCTCGATCCGATCGGTAGCCGCAACCTCGCAACTGAAGACGATCGGGACGAGCGATCGGCCGCACATCTTGCGTAAGTCAAAATGCTCAAAATTAGCGAACCCACTGACCGATTTCAAATTTGACTGGCTAAAATTAGGGGGCAAAGATGCAACTACTATATATTCTATCAAAATAGTAACGGTCGTATAGTAGTTCGACTTATATTTAAAAATTTCGTATATCTAAATCGTAGCTGATGTAACCCCATGACCGACCCAAATTTTGTATCCCCTGGCACTGGTAATAGTTTGTCATCTGGTACAGCCGATCCCGCTCCAACCGCTGAAGAACTCGATATCATTGGCTACTTTGCTAGAGGTGAAAAGCACTCTGCCACTAGTGAAAATTTAAAGTTAGAATTTACTGAAACTTCAATTAGATTGAGCGATCGCAATTCAAAGCTGATCGGTATTAGCAAACAAGTAAATCAATGGCAGCGGAAAGTTCTGATCGGCAACAACTCAATTTTTAGAGCGAGTATCGTGCGGGATTTAACAGCATTAGGATTCATTACTCGGCAAAAATCATCGCATCCAGAATTTACAGAACACCATCACTTTAAAATTCCAGATGGTTATCATTTAAACTACACCGAAGTCATTCAGTTATGGCGGATTTGGTGGAATAACAAACGCTATCAACTCAACAATCCGAATCCACCAGTTAATATTTTGACCTTTAGTAAGGGTAATTGGTATTTAGTAGAAGATCTGCAACCCAAGCAGGGTAATTTTACGATTAAGATTGCTAGGGGTGAAATCACGATCGAGCCAGAAGAATATGTCGTTTGGCTCGATGTACCCACACCGACACAGGATGACCCACCAGAGTCAAGGGATAATAATTTATCCGACTCTGCGACATTGCCCATGTCGGAATCTTCATCCTCTGAATTGTTGTCTCGTCCACAGCCACAGCAATCGACTCTAGTAGCCACACCCACCAGTCAAGAATCGATGGCGGCAAGCGACGATTCATCGATCGAGATCGATTTAGAATCATATCTGAGTACTTTTAATACTGAGGATAGCGAAGACATCGATCGGATCGAAGGCATTTATAATATTAGCGAGCTACTTAGTGGCACTAATGTCCTAGAAGATCTGACTGTACAGTCCCCAGTGGAGATCGAACCCACTCCTGTTGCGACGATACCACCCGCACCCCCTAGCCCAACGGTTTCAGTCCGAGTGCCAACCAAGACTGACGAAGTGCCAGTTGTAGCCCCAACGCCCACTGCGCCGCCGCTGTCGCTCGGAGAAAGACAAGCATCGCTCAAACTTAAAGCCATGCAGGTACTGGCGAGCTATCTTCAAGATGGCGAGCGGATTATTCGGACAGAAGTCTTGAAAAATGCTCAAGGGCAAGAGATCGATCGCAAAGTCACTAAAATTCAGCGCGGTTGTCCGAGTTGGGCGATCGATCGAGTTTGGCGGATGACATCGCTCGATAGTTGACACCCAATAACTCTCGATTATAGGGAATTGGGGGCAATCGATCGGCCACTAAAAATTCCAGTTTTCGTCAACCCTCTAATCGGGTTAAAGTTGAGATATTCACAAAGAGCTAAGTTTATTGCACGAGCGATCGGTTACTAACCTAAACCCGATTCCGTACTCCAGATCTTGGGTGTAGCACCATTCAAACTTAAGTTCTCGTCAATTATCCAATAGAAGAGTAAAGTTGAGATATCTGAGGAGATAAGTTTATTGCATGATTGGTCAGTTATTAGCGGGACACTATCGCGTACTTGAAGTGTTGGGGGCTGGGGGATTCGGGCAAACCTATATTACCGAAGACTTGCATTTACCTGGCAATCCGAAATGCGTGCTCAAACATCTCAAACCAGCCAGCTCGGATCGCACCTTGCTGGATATCGCGCGGAATTTTTTTGAGAAAGAAGCCATCGTGCTCCAGCAACTAGGGAATCACGATCGGATTCCGCGTTTACTTGCCTATTTTGAAGAGCAGCAGGAATTTTATTTAGTTCAGGAATATGTCCCCGGACATCCACTATCTAAAGAGCTGACCAAAGGTACCAAATGGAGCGAAGCACAGGTTATCGAGCTGCTGAATGAGATTTTAGATATTCTGGTGTTTATCCACGGTCAGGGGGTAATTCATCGCGATATTAAGCCCGATAATATCATGCGCCGCAATCGCGATCGGCGATTGATTTTGATTGACTTTGGTGCGATCAAACAAGTCCGCAATCAACAGATGTTGAACGGACAAAATACGGTGACAGTGGCAATTGGGACTCCTGGCTATATGCCGATCGAGCAAGCCTCTGGTACGCCGCGCGCGAGCAGCGATCTGTATTCTTTAGGTACGATCGGCATTCAAGCTCTGACTGGTGTCAACCCTTACGAGTTGGCTACCGACGAGAACACGGGCGAACTCAAGTGGGAGCATTTGACGCTGGCTAATCCCCAGCTAATTGCCATTCTCCAGCGGATGACTCGGTATCACTTCAAAGATCGGTTTCAGACGGCTGCCGAGGCTCTCAAGGCGGTCAGAGGATTGATTAGTGGTGTTGTGGTTTCGCCAGATGCGACTTACGTTCAAGTCCCTCAGCCCCAACTGCGCAATCCAGACTCGCAAGCAGCGACGGTCATGACATCGAGACCGCCTGCAACTAACTCTCAATCCTCATCACCGACGTTTGCCAACCCTTCGGGGCCGAATTTATTTCCGGTGTTTGGTGGTGTTGCGGCAATTTTGGCAGCAGTCGGGAGTTTTGTGTGGTTTAGTCGGGGTGTATTCGATCGACAGGATTTTGCTAGAGATGTGAGTACCGATCTGTGTCGGATCGCTACGCCTACAGATTTACCCTCGACGCGGGTGCGAGCGCAACCGGAACGGGATGCCAAAATTGTGGCTAATTTAGCTCGCGGTACTAAGGTTGTCTACCGTTCGGAGCAGGATGCTTTTATCCAAATCCAAATGGCGGATCGATCGACGGGTTGGGTATTTAATAACCAAATCGCGAGCTGTAATGCGCCAGTCATTAAATCGACGCCTAAACCGACGGTGACGCCTAAGAGCGAGAGTCCCAAACCTGTTGTGGTACCTTCGCCGAGGGTGACTCGCACTCCTATCCCTACTCCCAGTATTACTCCTACGCCTGAAAGTACTCCCACTCCGTTGGAGTCGGCAACGCCAATTGAGGTGCCATCGCCTGGTGTTTCTCCCACTCCTGCGGTGACGCCGACGCCTACTCCATCACCAACTATTCCCGTTCCGACGCCTACGCCATCGATCGAGCCGTCGCCACCAACTAAGCAATACTCCGATCCCGATCCGGGCTATGGCAATACGCCCAAACCTACTCCATCAACCCCTGCTAAAGATTCCACGCCATTGTGGTAAGTTGGTTTCTCTTTGTAGGGCTACGCTAATGGGTTAAAAACGGCTGCCGTATTAAGTTCTCTGGTGCTAAAGAACCCGGATCTGGGGGGTCTGTCTTGTCGCACACAAACGGGAGGGAACCTCCCGTTCGATGCGCCGCTCCCCCCA
>NZ_PVWO01000709.1 GCF_003003845.1 Chamaesiphon polymorphus CCALA 037
GTTGTACGATCGAATCTAGTAAAGCAGAGATTTGGCTTAGAGGGTATAAGTAAAATCGTCTATCAATAATCCCGGTACCCAACTCCCTCCGAGTTGACGACTGCTATAGGTATCGACATCGGGAATAAATTCCACGGTATTTGTCAATGCCATTAGATTATCGCCCCAACAACGGTAGAGACTTTCATCAAAGCGTAAATTGGCGATCGGTGCAACGATCTCACCCCGTTCTACCCAAAAACAAGCATAGCGAGTCATCCCCGTTACGCGACCAGTCGGTCGATCGCTCCAATTGAGATAATGGAGATTGGATAAATATAAGCCAGTATCTAAAGTTGCTAAAATCCGATCGGCAGTGAGTTCTCCATGGCCGATTTCTGCCGAACGTAGCGACTCGCTCCGATTTGCGCCATTGGCGGGTTTTTGATACTCTTTAGCCGTGCGGGCATTGACTAGCGTATTGGCCAAGCAACCCCGATCGATTAAAGTCAGATTAGCTGGGGCAATTTCGCCTAATTCGTTAAATCTGGGCACCAAACCCCGCTGGAAATTTTCGGAGATCGTTAAATGTGGCGATAAAGATTGCTCGCCGCGTTGTAATGCCCCAAAACAGCTTCTCCCCTGTTGCAAAGCAGCTTCACTAATTCCCCCCCAAGACAACATCCCCAACAGGTCGGCAGTCGCCGCTGGAGCCAAATAGGTGCGATATTTACCGCGTTCGATCGTCTTGAGCGGTTGTTCGAGCCGGAGTAATTGAGTTTTGGACTCGGCAATCTTGGCTTGATAAGCGTCATTATCCCAATGGCTGCCCGCGAGCGTACCTTTGACGGCTTGTCCGGTGTGGGTAAACAGGGAATAATCGAGGGTATAAGACTCAGTAGCAAACCAGTGTTTTTGCCCGCTGCTATCGGCATAGCCGCGCATCACCATTCCACCCGCGTATAATCCTGTAAAGTCTAGATGTTCGACTACTGGTAACAGACTATTTACCACATCAGCATCTGGTAATAAATTGCCAGCATGTACCTCGTGGCTGGTAGCAGAGCCTGTGGGCAATACTAAATAGGGATCGACTGGTAATTGCGGTACTTCCATTCTCAGCGATGCTAGAGCGGCTTGAGCTTGGGGAAGATCGATTTCGACTTCGCCAGTAAAGGGAAACTCCACCGAACTACTCCGCTGCTGGGAAATTAGCTTTAGTTGGAGACTGCCATCGGTGACGATCCCCGTCTGACGGACTTTGGCATGATTGAATCGCGTAAATTGACTGACTTCGCCCTGCAACCGCAATGTAAATTGTTCGTCAGCATGGAGACTTGCGGTTAAGCCAGCCAATACTCGATCGAAACTAGCTTCTAATCGGTCTATCACTGATATTTATCAAATATTTGTGCGCGATCGATATTAATGCCGACCGCTTAACTCTAGTTTACAATATTTTTCAGTTTGCCAACTATATCTATAAATTCAGCAGTATTTACTCTCAATTGTATAAACATTACTTGCGATCGCTAGACTTTAAGAATTTAAGTGATAAATTAATAAGCAAGGAAGCAAAAGAGCTTCTCGATCGACCGAGCATCTACAGTTTAGTTTAGATCTTAATCTAATAGGAAAAAAATCAGTTCCGAATTTCTGCTGTATTATAGCTTCTCGACCGACCGGACACATACAGTTTAGTTTAGATCTTCATCTAATAGGAGAAAATCAGTTCCAAATTTTTGCTGTATTTCTGTCTCACGAAACCCTCAAAAGCAACACGAGCCGACAACCTACATATCTCTAAATACTGTGCAGACGGGAGCCATCCACTACAACGCTAGTGCAACTCCACATTATACAGATTTGAACATAGAGATCCCTGAGTTATTGTCGTGGTGTTGCTTTTGACATGTCTAGGGAATTGAGAATTGAGAATTGAGAATTGAGAATTGATAACTACTTCTCCCTGAAGGACAGAGAAAATTGCAGCAGCAGACGATCGAGTTCGCTCTACTCCGTCAGCATAGAGAATGTACACAAATTTTGTTGTCGAAATTATCGATCGAGTTAGAGCTTAGATGCCGACTTGCGATCGCATTTTATTGGCGATGAGTTGGGATTCTTGTTGGAGAAAGTCAAAGAAGGTACTAGCCAGAATCGAGAGTTGTTTGTCGGCTGGATAAATTACGTACCAATGACGCTCGATCGGAAAATGTTGGACATCTAAAATCGTCAGTCCCGACATTGCGGCTTCTGGGGTAAAAGTATGTTGAGAAAGTACCGAAATCCCCAAACCCACAC
>NZ_PVWO01000710.1 GCF_003003845.1 Chamaesiphon polymorphus CCALA 037
GGGAGCGGCGCATCGAACGGGAGGTTCCCTCCCGTTTGTGTGCGACAAGACAGAGGGGTTGGGGGTGAGGGCAGAGGTTTGTGGGTTTTACCAACCGGATTTGGTATGACTGCTGCTGTGCAAAAACCCTGAATATCGATATAGATGGCTGCTACTGCCACCAAACTAGCCGATCGGCGGATCTATTGCAAGGGCAATAAGGCCACAATCTGACATCCGGCTTGCGGTGCTGTCAAAATTTCTAAACTCCCACCGAAATTTTCCGCACGTTCTTTCATCCCGATCAAGCCAAATCCCGTTTTGGCAGTTTCTAGCTCGAAGCCATTGCCGTTGTCGGTTAAAACTATTTGTAGACTACGATCTTTTCCGCCGATTTGAATGCGAACAGTCGTTGGTTCGGCATATTTACAAATATTGGTCAATCCTTCTTGCAGAATCCGATAAACTGCGGTGCTGAGTTCGTTGGAGAGTGGTAAGGCGAGATCGATCTCGCAATCTGGCAAAATGCCTGTATTCGTTTGAAATTCCTCGACCAGTTTGGCGATCGCCGTTTCGAGCAGTTGAGCTTGGACGGAATCCGATCTCATTTGGGTAACTGATTGGCGCACGGCTTGGAGGGCTTCAGTACCCAAGCGTTTGGCATCTTTGACAAAGGTATAGGCTCGTTCTGGTCGATCGTGCCAGAGGGTCAGTGCCGCATCGATTTGGATATTTAGAGCCACCAGGGAATGTCCCAGGGAGTCGTGGATTTCGCGGGCTAGTCGGTGACGCTCTTGATAAACAGCTAGCTGTTCGATCCGTTGGTTTAAGGCACATTCTCGATCGAGAGTTTCCCGAAGCTGCTGTTGGAGGCGGTGGAGGGTGAGCTGGGTCTCAACGCGAGCTAGCACCTCTGGAATTTGAAAGGGTTTGGTAATGTAATCAACCGCACCCGCATTTAACCCTCGCACCTTATTCGTCACCTCACTTAAGGCACTAATAAAGATCGCGGGGATATCCTGAGTGACTGGATTGGCTTTCAGCGTTTTACACAGCTCGAAGCCATCAATTCCTGGCATGACCGCATCCAGCAGAATCAAGTCTGGCAAATGTGCTTGCACCCCCATCAGAGCGGTTTTACCCCGCGTCACGCCGCGTACTTTGTAGCCCTGCCCCGTCAAAATTGCGGACAGGAACCGGATATTATCGGGAGTATCATCCACGATCAAAATATCGGCCTTAGTGGTGGGCAAACTTGTCATGACTTTGCGAGCTTAGATTTTGCAATCTTATCTTCACTAGGTATAAATTACAGGTGACAAATGTCATGAATCGATCGACCTTAATGAGAGAAAAAAGATCGATTTTCACTCTTCGGTGAGGGTGTCGATCGGGTTTAAGTAGGTGGGGAAGGTATTGGCCAGAATCACCGCCTGGGTGCGATCGCGAACATTGAGTCGGAGGAGCACATTAGAAACATGATTGCGAACGGTGCCTTCGGACAGAAATAGGGCTTCGGCAATTTCGCGATTGCTCAGTCCCTCAGCAATGAGTTTGAGGACTTCCCGCTCTCGATCGGTCAATGCCAATAACTCTGCTGGCGGTTCGGTCTCGATCTCTGTCACTGGGTCAGACTGAGCGAGGGCTTTTTCGATCAATCCTGGGCCAAATTGAGTGTACCCTTGGAAGATCGAGCGGATGGCTTTGGCTAATTCGGCAATCGGCGTATCTTTGAGAAGATAACCTTTGGCACCATTTTGCAGTGCTTGGCGCACGTATTCGGAGTCATCAAAGGTGGTGAGAATTAAAACTTTGAGATCGGGATAGGTCTGACAAAGATGTTGAGTCGCTTCCACTCCATCCATCTCCGGCATCCGCACATCCATTAAGACCACATCTGGAAATCGATCGCTATCCTGGAGTTCCTGTAATCGATCGATCGCCTCTACTCCATTTTCGGCTTCTCCCACCATCTGGAAGTCGGAGGTAGTTTCCAGCATAATCTTGAGTCCGTCACGGACGATAGCCTGATCTTCAACTAGGAACAACCGAATCATCTGTGCAAGTTCTTCAGATAGTATTTGTGCTTATTTTACGTTAGTTCGCGATCGGGGTTACTTTGAGACTGAAGTCTGCTTCGATCGCCATCGAGGGTGGTATGGGACAGCAATTCCAAATTCGGAAATTCTTGCTTAGTGCGCCATTGGTTTGCCTTCACCCCAGCCCTCTCCCAAGTTTGGGAGAGGGAGCAAGAGACGAGGCTTTTCGCTCCGGCTCCCCTTCTCCCAGAATTGGGAGAAGG
>NZ_PVWO01000175.1 GCF_003003845.1 Chamaesiphon polymorphus CCALA 037
CTTGTACCTTTACCAATTGCCCCAATCCGGCGGCAATAAAATAGAGCGATGCTAATAAAATCTCTTGGCCAGCATATTTATTAATATTACTTGCCGCCGTCAACAGCGGCTCGCCGATTGCAAACCCAATAATAATCGAAGCTGTCGAGCTAGTCGCAAATAGCGCGTTAGCTGTCAACAAATTTTCTGGCCTAACAACGAGTGGAATTGCCGATTGTTCTGCTGGAGCAAAGGCTTGAGTAACTGTCGAAATTATAAACGTAATAATTAATAAAACTATAAACTCTCTCGGTAGAATCGGTAATAATAAAATCAGCGAACCTCGAACGAGATCGGCCAATACCATAATCTTTTTTTTGGGATAGCGATCGACAAAAATCCCGGCGGCGGCTCCAAATAAAATTGCTGGAATTGTAGTCGCTACCATTAAATACGAGCTAGAAGATGCTGCATATTTAACTGGGACATTGTAACTAGTCAATAGCGCGATCGACATGACAATCAACACTTTATCTGCAATTTGCGAGAGGACTTGCCCAGTCCACAAGAAGATAAAATATTTATTCTTGAGTAGAGCCTTAAATCCACTCGCCTCTGTAGGTGTTTTAGCAGGCAACATAGGCTAGAAAATAGGGGTATAGATAATTCAATTTGTTAGGAAATAGGGGTGCGTTTGCGGTAGCGAAGCTGACTCTGTGCGAAATCAAAATGGTACTAAAGATCGAATCTAATTGCGTTGGCGTAGCCTCCGCTTTGGATAATCGTCTGTAGCGATTGTACCTATAAGTGGGTCGGAAAATCTGACAGGATGTGACAGTCGCTGGAGTGGACAGTGGATAATGGATAATAATAGATCCTAGCTATTAATTCATCGCACCCCTGAAATGAACTCTACTCTCGCATACCTGACTACTCAACTCGATCGGGCGATCGTTGCCGCATTGGGGGAAGATTATGCTGGCACCGATCCTCTCCTCGTATTATCGAGCAATCCTAAATTTGGAGATTATCAGGCAAATATGGCGATGGGACTCGCCAAAAAAATCGGCCAACAGCCGCGCGCAATCGCTCAATCGATCGTGGATAATTTAGACGTCGCCGCAGTCTGCGAACCACCCCAAATTGCTGGCCCTGGCTTTATCAATTTTACTGTCAAACCCAGTCATCTGGCCACTCAACTCCAAGCCATGCAAGCCGATAGCCGCTTGGGAGTACCCGTCGCTGACAAACCCCAACGCGTCATCGTAGACTTTTCGAGTCCGAATATTGCCAAAGAAATGCACGTCGGCCACTTGCGATCGACTATTCTGGGAGATTGTATCGCCAGAGTCTTAGAATTTCGGGGTCACGATGTGCTCAGACTCAATCACGTTGGCGATTGGGGTACCCAATTTGGGATGTTAATCCTCTACTTGCGGGAAGCCTATCCCCAAGCCTTAACGACTGCTGACGCACTCGATTTAGGGGATATTGTTGTGTTGTATCAACAAGCCAAAAAGCGTTTTGATGAAGATCCAGAATTTAAAGAAGCAGCCAGACAAGAAGTCGTCAAACTCCAAGCAAAAGACCCTGAAAGTATCAAAGCTTGGAAACTGCTGTGCGAACAATCTAGACGCGAATTTCAGGTCATCTACGACAGATTGCATGTCAATCTCGCCGAACGCGGCGAATCTTTTTACAACCCTTATTTAGCCGCCGTAGTTGAAGATCTAAAAGTGACGGGATTATTAGTCGAAAGCGACGGCGCACAGTGCGTCTTCGTCCCTGGATTTACCAATAGAGACGGCGATCCTTTACCGCTAATCGTTCAAAAAACTGACGGCGGTTATAACTACGCCACTACCGATCTCGCTGCCATTAGATATCGGATTCAAACCGATAAAGCCGAGCGGATTATTTATATCACCGATGCCGGACAAGCCGATCATTTCGCACAAGTATTTCAAGTTGCCAAATCGGCAAACTGGATTCCCGAAAATGTGGAAGTTAGTCACGTTCCCTTCGGATTGGTATTAGGAGAAGGCGGCAAAAAAATCAAGACTAGAGATGGTGAATCTGTCAAATTAAAAGAATTGCTCGATGAAGCTGTCGATCGATTCCGCAACGATTTAGAAGCGCGGTTAGTAACAGAATCCAGAGAAGAAACTCCAGAATTTATCGATAATAGTGCTAATGTTGTCGGAATTAGTGCTGTTAAATATTCCGACTTGAGCCAAAATCGCACGAGCAATTACATCTTCAGTTTTGACAAAATGCTAGCACTTCAAGGGAATACCGCACCCTATATGATGTATGCCTATGTCAGACCGCAAGGAATCAGCCGTAGAGGTAATATCGATTACGATAGTCTCGGAGATAATGCCCCCATTATCTTCACTGGAGAATTAGAAATCAATCTCGCCAAACATCTCCTTCAACTAGAACCAATCATTACAGAAATAGAACGAGATTTATTGCCAAATCGCTTGTGTCAATATCTATTTGAATTGAGTCAAAAATTTAATCAATTTTATGATGACAAGAAAAAATATCCTATTCTAGAGGCTGAAGAACCTTTGCGAACTTCGCGGTTAATTCTATGTCATTTGACTGCTAAAGCATTAAAATTAGGATTAGATTTACTTGGCATTTCGGTACTAGAAAGGATGTAGACATTTTTGGTAAATAAAAATCGGTAGGGACAATTCATGAATTGCCCCTACTAGTACCTCTTTTTCCTGCCTCTGCGCTCTCTGCGCCTCTGCGGTTAACAATACCAGTTCATAAGGACTGTAATAATATGAGAATGATTTAAGATTGCTATGTCTCGATCGTAAAATGAGACTAAATAGAGATAAATACTTCCATACACCCAAGATATATGAACAAAATCGCCTACCGTGAATTCGGGGACGAAGAACCCGAAGAAGAAGTCATAGAACTACCCCCAAACCAGCATAAACTCAAGATCGAAGTGTCTAGAAAAGGCAAAGGCGGCAAAACAGTCACGATCGTCAGTGGCTTTCAGGTATCCGCAGAGACACTTACCAGCCTCACCAAGACACTCAAAAATCAGTGCGGTACTGGTGGCACGATGAAAGACAATTCGATCGAAATTCAAGGCGACCACCGTCAAAAATTATTAGAGATCGTCACTAAATTGGGATACAAAGCTAAATTGAGTGGCGGCTAAACGGTAGATTATTTTCAGCTCGATAGAGAATAGATCGGCCATTATATCGATTCGATCGCCTAGCAAATTGTCGTAAAGTGACGAGTAATTCTAAATTACGTACCGACTACGCTTTCGTGGCATGACTTACAGCCTCCGTATCATCGATATCCCCAGTACCGAACGTCCCCGCGAACGCTTGCTCGCCCACGGCGTCAAACACCTAAAAAATGCGGAGTTAATCGCGATTTTATTAGGAACGGGACAAGGGCCTGGTAAACTATCGGCGATCGGGTTAGGCGAATATATTCTCAATCACTTAGGGCAACATCAGCGAGATCCATTAGAAAGATTGCGCGATTTGCATCCCCAGGAATTGATGGATATTCCGGGAGTGGGGCCAGCTAAAGCCACAGCAATTCTGGCCGCAGTAGAATTGGGACAACGAGCTTGTTCCTTACGTCCCCCAGATCGCGCGATTATCGAAAGTCCCGATACCGCCGCCGCTGCGCTCAGTCAAGAGTTGATGTGGTCTACTCAAGAGCGATTTGCCATCTTATTATTAGATACCAAAAATCGGTTGCTCGGGACGCAGTTAATTACCATTGGCACGGCGACAGAAACCCTCGCACCACCCAAAGAAATTTTCACCGCCATTCTCAAGCAAGGTGCGACCAAAACGATCGTCGCACACAATCACCCTTCCGGTAGCCCCCAAGCCAGTCAAGCCGATATCGAACTCACGCGTCAGTTGCTAGCTGGCGCAAAATTATTGGGCATCCCCCTATTAGATCATCTAATTTTAGGGGGTGGTAACTGGAGTAGCTTGCGTCAGAATACCAATCTCTGGGACGAATGTCCCCAGGAGGATTGATTCTCTAGCGTAAGTTGCTAGTTAGAAAGTTAGGAATTGGGGAAAGGGTAAAGAATAAAGGCTCAGGGTAATGGATAACCAGCCCTTTCAACACTCCTGCCCTAAAATTCTGCAAACAATTCCATTAATAACTCTTCGGCTGAGATTTGCTGCATTTGTTGAAAAACGGCAGGGCCTTTCATGAAATCTTTAATTGTCATCTTCTTGTCTCGAAAATCGCTGACGAATTGATAGACTTCGGAAATTACCTCAACTTGCGATTCGGTTTCGGCGACCATTTCACCGATCGGATCGAGACCGGATTTGGTTAACTTCTTATATTCAGCGACGATCGAGCCTTCGGGAGTGCTTTTGGTGATGCGGATCTCTTGTTTGAGATTGGCATATTGGCTATTGAGAAATTCATTCTCTTGCTCGATCCGCGCGCACCTACGAGCGAGATCGTCTTCACTATCGCGATCGATGATTTCGCCCATCTGATGCTGCTTTTCGATCGCGAGTAACTTAGCCAGATCGCCAGCTTGATAGGCTTGGTTAATTTCTTTCATTACTTCGGTATGATACTCGCGATCTTTATCATCGCCGACTTTATCGGGATGAAAAACGTCGGCCAATCTCAAGAAAAGCTGGCGAATTTTTTTTAATTCATCTCGATCGATCTGTGGAGCTTCTGGCTCTGGCTTAAAGCGAGATTGATGTTGACGTCCGAAAAAATCTTCAGCATCCCACTGGTCTTCGTCTTCTAAGTTTTCTGGCTCATCTGCGGAGCTACCGTGACTATGATTGGGACTAATCAATCCCGATATTTGCAGTGTGTAGTAAATCTTTTCAATATTTTTGCGAGTCTGTTTGCCGAGTTTTTTACCAGTAAATATTTCGGTAAATACAGCGTGAATTTTAGTGTCTAGTTCAAAAAGTTGCTGGAGAACTGGAGCACTCCGCTGTGCTACTTCTAACCCAATTTCGCGAATTCGATCGAGCAAATTATTTAGTTCGGTGCGCTTTTTTTCGATTTGCCCGAGTAGCTTTTGATTGTCCCGCTCCAAAAATTCCAGTCGGATGCGTAGATCTGAGAGTGCTAACCCATCGGAACTAGGTGCTACCGTAGTAGTGTCCGCAGGCTGGCGAGTAGAGGCAGATTTAGATTTTCGAGCCATAGAACAGATAATTGGGGTCGAGATGGCAACTTAACTATTCTAGTGACTCAACCGCGCTCTGTCATGTAAATAAGTGTAATGGAGCAGTTAAAGTCATAGTTTTCTAGCGAGGGAGTGGTTTCTATCTCGATCGAAACTCTCTAGGGTCGATTCTCTTTCAGCGACTCTTCGCGATCGAGTAGAAAATTTGCCAGATTATCTACATATATTGTTGCAACGACACGATCTTGGCAAACATTGCACGGGCAATCGATTTGGACTCTGGCATTGAGGGGCAAGTCGATTTTTTTTCGCTAACCTAAAAAATCCCCAGATGTATCGATCGATCCAAATTTATCGAGATCGTTCGAGTCTCAAAGCTTTTCATAGCAACACTTTCAAGAATTTTTAGAAATATATAGACAGATATCGATCTCGATACAAGCTGTGGGTACTCTAAGCATACAAATCTATGAAGTCTATTGAGTAGCATATATGGTGCTGTTCTACAGACTTTACAGAAATGCCAATCTTGCTATCTATCTTCATCTGAGCCTGTTCCCGATTTCTCAATTTTTGAAGGATATAATTTCTCATGACAACGCAACTCAAAGATTTTTCCAAATTCATTGCTGCGGCTGGAGTGTTTGGACTAGCTTCACTATGTTCTGTATCTACCGCTAATGCAGTGAGTGTCAACCGCGTTACTGCGGCTACTTTTGGCGCAGAAGCTGGTCGCATCACATTCTCAGAACCAGGTTTTGCTCTTGGTACCATTAATCCTGTTTACGCTCCCGCTCAATATGGTGGTGGTGTTAACGCACCGATCGTTTCTTTTGGTGCATTGTTTGCCGGACAAACTAACACTAATGCTGCTGTATCAGGCTCCCCAACTGCTAGTTTATCCTTAACTGGAATTGCCAAGATCGTCCGCGATGATGCGACCCCATCTACTCCCGTACTTGGTGGCGGTGAAGGCTCCTCATTATTCAACACTCCAATCAGTATTTTATTCAACCGAAATGTATCTGCAGTTGGGCTTGATGCTGGTTTCTTCAATACTATCGGTAGCACTCAAATTACTGCATTCAATCGCAATGGTGTGAGTCTGGGTTCGGTTGTCAATACAGCTCTTGGAATTGAGTTCCTCGGACTAGTAACTGACGATGGTAGCAACGCAATTGCTGGACTACAGTTTTCGGCTCTGAGTGCAGATGCTTCGGGTTTTGCGATCGACAATGTAAGGTTTAATGAAGCAGTGAACACTCCCGTTGCTGAATCAGTTCCAGAACCTTTCACGATCGTCGGTACTCTCATCGGTGGCTCGGCAGCAATGCGGATGAGAAAGAAACTAAAGTCTAGCACCAAAGTATAAAGCGATTAGGTGCAAATAGCACTCGATCGATTCGATATCGTACATCGATAGGGTATGTATTTTCGCTTTTACTTGAAAATATTTCTGCAAATGTATGTCGCCCTACAAAATGTGGGCATACTAAGACCGCAGATCTGAGCATTTGAAGATAGTACGTGACAAATCACTGATGAATCTTGCGAACTAGCCTCTAAAATATTTGCTAATTTGCAACAACATTAATTGTTTTTAGCTCGTGCTATTAATTTGCAAATAGTCTCATTTAAATAAAAGCAAACACTCAACTCTTGCCCACAGACACCATTGCATAGCCATTTTGCTCTACATCATATCTCTTCAGATAAGTAATGAGCAATTCTAGATCGATCGTTACAGTCTAAGTCAACAAAATTGACTTTTACTTTAAATCTAAATTTCAAGCATCTGATGATGTGCGATCGGATCTAACGACTCTAACCATTCTATATTCAATGAGAATTACCCCATGAAACTAAACAGATCGATCGTTCTAGCTCTCAGCTCAGGCGCGATATTTGCGCTCGGAGCGATTGAGGCTCCCAAAGCAAGTGCGACACTACTAACTTCCTATCAATTCAACGGCAATGGAAATTGGTCGATTGATGGTGTGGGAAGTAATAATACTCCTGTAGGGGATATTAGTGCTTTTGTGCCTGTAGGATCGAAAATTGAAAAGGCTTTTCTTTACAGTAGTACTTACTTGAACAACAACTCATTTGTTCCAACTGTTAACTTCGACGGGACTACTTACAGTAGTGCTGCTTGGACTAATCTTGGTACAACGTCTTCTTCTGGCCTCACAGCTTTTCGTGCAGATGTTACCAATCAAGTTGCTGCTAAGATTGGAAATGGAAGTGCTTCTGATTTCATTTTTTCCGTCTTGAGTGAAAGTCCCAGCAACATTGATGGTGAAGCCTTAGCCATTGTCTATAGCAACCCCAATGAGTTAGAAAGAACGATTGCCTTCCTGGATGGTTTCACTAATCCATTAGGTGACACTACTTCTATCAATTTAGCCGATCCGCTGACAAGCACTCAACTCTCCAATCCCAATTTTGAAGCATTGCTGTCTCTAGGTATCGGTTTTAGTGCAGGGGGGCGCCAATCTTCTAGAGTAGATATCAACGGTTCGCGATTGACTAATGCTGCTGGCGGATTTGACGATGGTGGTCTATTCAATGGAGGATTGATAACTATCGGTGGTCTTGGTGATAGCACTGATAATCCTACCAATCCCGATCTCAATACTGCCGCTGATGATGAACTTTACTCACTTAAATCATTGTTAGCTGCTGGCAACACCCAAATTAAGCTCGATACTGTCAATGCTTCAGGCGACGATAATATCTTCTTTGCTGGGATCAACATTACTGCACGAGCTGGGGTTAACGCACCACCACCACCACCATCATCATCAAACACAGAACCAACTAGCACCTCTCCCACCACTGCGGTTCCTGAGCCTTTCACGATCGTTGGTACTTTGATCGGCGGTACTGCGGCACTTCGCATGAGAAAGAAACTAAAATCTAACGATAAAGTGTAGATAATTTAGTTACTAACATCGAAATACCAGGTAAATTTACGGACGTCAGAAACGATCCGATAATTTGCCTGGTATTTTGCGTTGACGATTAACATCGATTTCGATATTCTATTCAATTTAGGGCGTTGCTGGATTAGGGTATGATTCTGGATCTTTTCTGTACAAACTGATTCCTTTAACTCCCAACTCCCAACCCCATCACTAGCAATTTCAGAGTTAGATCCAGTAACACCCGATCTAACTCTGGCGGCGTTGCAAAATAATTGGATGTTTGCCGACTACTGGAGAGCGCGCGATCGAGACACCTTGACTATCTTGGATTTCTAATTTGGTAAAATGATTGGCTTGGGCTTGTTGCCACATCCGATCGGCTAAACTATTTTGCAGTTCGTCATCGATCGTATACCAGGCTGGATTGAGCCGAACGATTAATCGATCGCGTGCGAGATCGACGCTCAGGGCACTGACGAGATCGTCTGGGTATTGGCTGGTAAGATCGCTTAATTGGGCTTCGATCTCTTCGATAAATACTTGTTCGGGGCTAATTTGGGGCGTGCTAGCTGTCTCGGCGGATGGCGAAGCGGCAGGGGTGACAACAGGTGCGGGTGTAGGATTGGCGACAGATGGCATCATTTTCGGGACGAAGAAACCGTCAACGAACCAGATCCCGACAGTTAGGAATGCGACGATAATGGCGATCGCGATCGCATCGGCAAACTGCTGAACTTGCACTGGTAAAATGCGCCGAAATTGCTGCATCAGTCTTGCCCATTTACCGACTACGCTATTTACCGGATCGGGTGTAGAGCTGTCGCGCAGATTTCGATCTCCAGACTTACTAGTACTTGGCGAAAATGCTGGCGGACTTGCCAGGGGTATTTTAGTGTCTAGCGGAATATCGTCCCAGATATCTTCGTTAGTCGGTAATGGGATCGGATTTGTGTTGCGCCGAGCTTCTGGAGTATTGCGATCTCTAACTGTTGGTGCGGGAAGAGCGTCATCCCAATCATCGAGATCTAGAGTAGTCTTGGGGATCGGCGGGATGGTTTCGGGGACGGTGGGTTGGGCGTAGACGATGCGATTATTGTCGTCGGCTAATGTTTCGGCATCATCCCAGTTGGTTTCTTCGTCATCATCAAAGATACTAGAACTCGGAAAATCTCGATCGTTCGGTGTCGATCGATCCCAATCGTTCAATGCCGCAGTTTTGCGATCTTCATCTTCTAATGGCGATCGTCTTTCGGCTTTGCCGCCCTCGTTTTTACGGGAATTTGCATTGGCAACTACCGATTGTTCTGGGGTCTTTTTTCCAAACCGCCCAAACAATCCTTGCATTAATTTTCCTGTCCTCGATCGGGGTGCCATTTCGGTTAGGATGAGTGTCACTTCACTCTAATTTATCATCTTTACTCGGTCAGCCTTGACAGATAATCAAAATTTATGAGTAATAACCGTCGTCAATTTTTAATTGGAGCTGGCTTGACTGGCTTTGGCTTGGCTGTATCTGGCAAATTAGTGACCGATCGCTTCGATGCTACTGACGATGGCGCACTCGCCTCGCAGCCGCCTGGAGCTGCTTTTCGAGATAAAAATTCTCGATCGCCAGTGGCAATCCCGAAGTCAAAATTGTTGCAGCGATTTGCAGTAATGGCCGATACGGGTAGTAGCACCAAAACTCAATATGCCGTCGGTCGTGCCATGAGCCAATACCATCAGCAAAATCCTTTTCAGGCAGTGTTGATGGTGGGCGATAATATCTACAATAATGGCGAGATGTCGAAGATTAAAGAGGCTTTTGAAATTCCCTATGCGGATTTGCTCAAGCGAGGGGTAAAGTTCTATGCTGCACTGGGCAATCATGACGTGCGGACAGATAATGGCGATCGGCAAGTCGAGTATCCCCAATTTAATATGCAGGGGCAATATTATACCCACACACATGGGGATGTAAAATTCTTTGTACTCGAAACTAATGCGATCGTCGATCCAACCTCAACGGAGCGCGCCAAGCAGTTAGCATGGCTAGATCGCGAGTTAGCGGCGAGTAAAGCAAGGTGGAATATCGTCTACGGACATCACAATATCTACTCGGCGGGTGTCTATCAAGTCAATGCCATCATGCAAAGAGATATTACTCCCATCTTGAAAAAGCACAACGTGCGATTGTGGATTAACGGTCACGACCATAATTATCAACGCTCTAAACCGATCGATGGCACGACATATCTAGTCTGCGGCGGTGGCGGCGCGAAGCTCTATCCAATCAAAGCCCAAAGCTGGACGTCATTTGCCCAAAGCATCCACAGCTTCGGCATCATCGAAGTCTACCAAGACCAAATTCTCCTCACTGGCATCGATAGTAAGGGCGAGATAATCGATCGCGGTTTAGTTAATTTAACTTAATAGCATCGCAAAATCTCCTCCCAGTTTAGTCAATTTAACTTAAGTAAGAT
>NZ_PVWO01000176.1 GCF_003003845.1 Chamaesiphon polymorphus CCALA 037
TTTGGCGAGTTAGACAAATACTGGTGCGCCGACAAGTGCCGTCATGACGCCGACTGGCAGCTCTTGGGGCTGGATTAATAGTCTGGCGGCGATATCGGCAACTAACAGGAGAATGGCACCGTAGACTGCCGAGTAGGGCAAAATCCAGCGATAATCGGTTTTGATGAAAAATTTCACGCCGTGGGGGACGACTAGCCCCACAAACCCGATCGGCCCCGCAATCGCTACGGCACTACCTGCGAGTAACACCATACTCGTCACCGTTAACAGCTTAATCGTCATGGTGTTTTGTCCCAAACTAGTAGCAACGTCTTCGCCTAAGCTGAGGGTGGCGATTTGTCTGCTAAGGGCAAACGCCAGGATTAACCCCATCACCAGCACTGGTAATACCCGTAAAAATAGGCCGAAATCTCTCCCGACTAAGGAACCTGCCAGCCAAAACCGAATTTCTTCTAAGGTACTCTGGCTGACGATTAGGATGCTGGTAGTTAAGGCGGCGATAAATGCCGCGATCGCGGCTCCGGCGATCGTGAGGTTGAGCGGGGTGACTCCGCCAGGGCCGAGGGATGCACAGCCATAAACGACGATCGCCGCGATGCCCGCACCCACAAAGGCGGCTCCAGCATAGTCTGAGGGGGTAGAGCTACCAAACAGAAATGATGTACCGACGACAGCCAGGGCACCGCCAGCTTCAATGCCTAAGATGCCTGTTTCGGCTAAGGGGTTGCGGGTTAAGCCCTGAATTGCCGCCCCCGCTACGGCGAGAGCGGCACCGACAGCCAGAGCCATCAGCGATCGTGGCAATCTGACTGTTTGGATAATCAGATGGTCGAAGGAATTATCGAACTGGGTAAAGGAGTTGAAAATCACTGCTAGCGAGATGTTTCTAGTGCCTAGAGTAATGCTGTAAATCGCACACCCGATCGCCACCAACAGCCCTAGCCCTAACCCGACTATTGGTGAGGGTTTCAGATATTTAGACCACCTCGCAACCGTGGGATCGAGCATAGATACTTGCTAAGATTAATCATTTAATCTTACTAACTATTAGTAATAATTTGCAATGGTACTTTCAGCGAATCTAGCTCTAATTGCTAGTTATCAACAGTTAATCTCTACGATCTGGCCTTTAAAAGTCGATGTTTGAACGCTAACCGCTGCCATCGCATCAAAAAAGGCACGGTTTAAGTATGTGACAAAAAGTCTGGCTGGGGATAGACAACACGAATATCGCTCGCGTACAATTTAGAATTTGTTGATAATAATTCTTATTTAAAGGGCAAACTAATAATTCTAGCCCAATGCGATCGAATATCGGGCGGTTAATCCCGATCGTGGCATTATCGTATTCTGCATGAGTTAAGATATCTCGAACAAAGATAGTACCGCTCCGATAGTTGATTTCAGCTATCAATCGATAATGATTGCCTTTGATATTGAAAACCGTATAAATACCCACTAAATCGGCTGAAGGATAAGCTTCTCTAAGACGGAACGAGAATTGCAATGGCAGTCTATTGATAATTTATCTCAAATATTTTTCAGCATTATTGCTGAGTTATGATAAATTTTAGAGATTGGACAATCCGTAAAATGCTTGTTTTGTATAAATCATAGCCACTTAATTCTCAAATTAAGTTAAGCGGTAGTGCTTGACCTAAGTGAAAACTATTTGTGATAATGTCTCAATAGCTGTATTCCTGCTGTGTAAATCCCAAAAATTATGGAACAATTGAGTTTCAGTGCCATATCCAGGCAGAATGCCGACAAAAATCTGCTAACTATCTTACTGGCTGGGGTAGGTGGCTCGATTGCATTTCACATTGCAGCGTTCGCTGGAGTCTCTCAGTTGTGGCAGCCAACCGCCGCGATCGACGAACCGATAGAAATTACGATGGTGGATACCGCGCCTGAGCCACTGCCAGCAAAACCTGCGCCTCAGCCAAAACCAGTGCCGATCGTTAAGGCAGAACCAAAACCAGTGCCGATCGTCAAGGTGCCTGCTAAATTAGAGCCAAAACCAGTTCCTGCCAAACCAGTCCCGATCTTCAAGACAGCAGCATCGCTGGATAATTTCACCAATTCGGCGAAGCCGACGCTACGCGAACGAGTTCCCGCCAAAACCGCCAGTAAACCTGCGCCCAAATCAATCGTCGCCCCACAGCCCAAAGCAGTAGCTCCACCAGCTTTTCCTGACAAACTATTCCAAGCGGAGCAACCACCAGCGAAAACGCCTGTAACACCCAAACAAAAGGTAGCAAAATCGCCTACTTTTAAGACTCCTCAACCCAAACAGCAGAAAATAGTTACAGAGCCTCAACCAGAAACGCCCGTCAGTGAAACTCGATCGGGACTAGCAACTAACTCACCCAATCGCAAACTTGCTACTCAATCGACAGCGGCACCCACACCCACTCAGGATGAAGATTTTGGAGGGATTGCCCCTAGCAAAGTCAATACCCCCACGGAGGAGATCGCGCCGAGCGGCAACAACCAGTCGGGATTAACTGGCAACCCAGCTAATCCTAGTAAATTAGCTGGCAGATTGACGACAGATAATGCTACTAGCAACGCCACTGATGACAATTTTGGGCAAGTCGCACCGAGCAAGATTAAGACACCGACTAACGACGATTTTGCCGGATCGAGCAGTACCGATCGATCGGGTTTGGCAAGTAACCCCACTGGCGGCGGGAAATTGGGAAGTAGATTGACAGGTAATAATCCTGGAGCTAGCGATCCTGGCAACGATCGCGATTTTGGTGGTGTCGCGCAGGGTAATAGCTGGCGTGGTGCTAGAACCGAGCCGGGTGCTGGCTTAAAGCCTAATTCTGGCAATAATGGTAACGGCGACGATGCTGCTGGCTCTGGGAAAGCTTTTGGACTGCAATGTATTAACAGATGCGAAATTAGCGGACTCACAGATTTAGAAGATCGCGATGGTGGTAAAGATAAATTACGGATTAAGATTGCGATCGATCCTAAAGGTAATGTCACCAGTGCGAGTATCGCCAAATCCAGCGGTAATTCAACGATCGATCGCATCGTGATTAATGGAGTTAAGCAAATGCAATTTAGTCCACCAGGAAAAATAGTAGAACGAATAGTCAAGGCAAATATTTTACTATAATTCATTCGATCGTGATGATTAGAGAACCAAAATTTGATTGGATGTTCACTTGATAATTACTGACATAATTCTTTGATATTGTTTTTGAGATTATATGAATAATTTGAGAATATTAACCACAAGTACAATTGGAGTTGCCGCAGTAATTTTTCAAACCCATCTGGCGATCGCAGCTAGCATCACCTTACCCGATGGGAGTAAATGCGAGGGTGAAGTGAGTAGAGGAGTTTTAAACGGTCAAGCTACTTGCCAATATGCTAGTAAAGATACGTATGCTGGCTCCTTTAAGGATGGTAAATTCTCTGGCACTGGTAAGTATACATTTGCTGCTGGGGGCAGTTATCAAGGTACTTTTAAAGACGGTCAAATTGAGGGTAAAGGAGTAAGACTTTATTCAGATGGAGATCGGTATGAAGGGGAGTTTTCTAAAGGCGAACCCAATGGCATCGGTAATTATATCGCGACTGGTGGCGGCGGTTATCAAGGCGAATTCAAAAATGGTTCGCCCGCAGGTAAAGGTACATTTACCTTCAAAAATGGCGATCGCTGTACCGGAATTGCGACAAATACTCAACTCAATGGAGCTGGTACTTGCGAATATAAAAATGGTAATGTTTATCAAGGTAATCTGGTTAACGATCGACCAGATGGTAAAGGTAACATGACTTTTGCCGATAAGAGTACCTATGCTGGCGAATTTAAAGCCGGACAATTTGCGGGTACAGGGACTCGTAAATACAAAAATGGTAATATTTATACTGGTACTTTTGTTAATGGTGCCCCTAGTGGCAAAGGAGCATTAACTCTTGCCAGTGGTGACAGCTATACAGGTGATTTTGCAGCGGGAAAATTCAATGGTACTGGCATCTATAAATTCAAAAATGGTGACAGTTATACTGGAGAATTTAAAGATAGTAAATTTGCAGGCAAAGGTGCGATCGTCACGGGTGGAAATCGTTGTGAAGGAGAATTTAGCAATGGCGAACTAAATGGTAAAGCTATCTGTAAATATAAAGGCGGCGAACAATTTACTGGCGAATTTAAAAATGGCGATCGCGATGGCAAAGGAGTATTGACTTCTGCCAATGGTACAAAAGTAGAAGGAAATTGGAAAGCGGGGAAAATGCAATAATGATGGACTACTTTATTAAAACTTTTAATGCAGGTGGAGCGGTGATGTATCCCCTGCTATTTGCCTCGATCCTGACGATCGCACTCGGAATCGAAAGACTATATTTTTGGACTAAAATTGGTCGCAGAGAGAAACCGATGATTAGGACAGTATTAGATTTGTATCAGAGTGGCTCGCCGCTAGTTATCGAGCGACTCGAACGCGATCGAGATCTCCCGATTGCCAGAATCTTTATGGCGGCAATCGGGCTTAAAGATCCTACTCCCGAAGAATTTCGCTTGGCAATGGAGAGCGAAGCTCATGCCGAAATTCCGATCTTGCGGCGATTTATCGATATTTTTGATGCCATTATTGGATTAGCCCCACTCCTAGGACTTTTGGGGACGGTAACAGGCTTGATTATTTCATTTGATTCCCTCAAAATCGGTCAAAGTGTTGGTGCTGGTTCTAGTAAAGTAGTCGGCGGTATTGCCGAAGCTTTAATTAGTACGGCAACAGGCGTAATTGTCGCCGTAATGGCTTCCCTTTGTGCGAATTTATTTCGGGCATTATACCAACGACAGATGTCTCAAATTCAAGAATCTACAGGTCAATTAGAACTTATCCACCGTCGTAATTGGCAACAATAAGGAGTCCGCTATTCGGTAAATTAGATCGTTTAAATGTTTTCTCGATTTGCTCGGATAGTAAGGGTAATTTATGAATTGCTCCTACGATCCGAGCGAAGCTATTATTTTCATTTTACCAATCATTACTATCTAAAAATGCGCTTACAAATTGACACAGAAGATCGTGCGCCCGAAGTCAATATCGTTCCACTGATGGACGTTATCTTCGCAATTTTGACCTTCTTTGTGATGACATCTCTATTACTAAGTCGGACTGAAGGATTGCCCGTCAATCTTCCTGGCGCAAGTTCTGGCAAAAGTCAAGATCAGACCAAAATTGTCGTGACGATCGATCCACAAGGCGCGATCGCCCTCAATCGTCAACCGACAGATTTGGCAAGCTTAATGCCCAAAATTCAAGCACTTGGCACTAAAAATGGGGAATCCCTAGTAGTTATTAATGCAGATGAAAAAGTCGGGCATGGACAAGTAGTTGCGGTAATGGATTTAGTTCGTCAAATTCCAGGAGTAAAGATGGGAATTGCGACTAAAAGGAAATAATAAGTCAAGTTAGTTATTGGTGAAAATAAACGAATCAGCGGATCGAACAGCAGAATGTGGGTTTATGCTCGATCGATCGCAATTGCAGTCGATTTGTTTCATTACTGCTGGAGCCAAAGCCGCCCATACTGGCGTGTTGACATCGGCAATGCGTAATGCTTCGGCAGTCCACGCATTGCAAGTTCTCATGGCTGAATAAATCCCTTTGGCATTATAAAAACCGCTGTCGGAGTATAAGCCTTGACGTAAATAAGTAACTTTACTATTAACAGATCGATCGAAGCTATTGTTAATAAATTGGACGAGTTTCAAATATTGAGATTCGCTCAAATTCACTTTGCGTATTTCCATATCGGAGTCTGAATTTAACTTTGGTTGCGATCGACCCCAAACATGCATTACACTCGGGCCAGGGATAAATAGCACATCAAAGATCGAGATCGGATCGAAAGCCGCATTCATAAAAAATTGTCGATCGCCCCAACCAAAACTTAGATATTCGTACCGATCGGCAGATCGACCTAATTGCGACAAGTCTAAATGCTGTCGCCAATCAAATACTCGATTGGTCACTGGCACCATAATTTCGGTATGAAAATTATTAACATTACTCACATAAATTGGAAAATCACAGTCTAATTGTTGTGAGTAAAACCATTTTGTCGGTGTAAAAGCACCAATTATTGCCACGGCCAAAAATCCTAAGCCAATCCGTACTAAAAATCGCCTGAATTTTTTAAACTTTTTCAATGACTGCTGTCCTCGATCGCTTGGTACTCTAGTTGTAACTTCACTTTTAACTCTATCTTTTACGCAAGTGTTAGCAATCGGAGCACAAAATAGTTAATAATTAAGATAATATCGATCGCTAATAAACTGGATGCACGTACTCTCAATTCCGACTTGGGTCATTCATATTTCTAGCGTCATTGAGTGGATGACGGCAATCTGGCTGATTTGGCTGTATGCCGAAACTAGTGGTAATCTAGCTTGGCGAAGTCTTTCGTTCGGGATGTTACCCGCGCTGGTAAGTGCTATGTGTGCGTGTACTTGGCATTTTTTTGATAATACTCCCACGTTAGAGTGGTTGGTAACTCTACAAGCAGCGATGACGTTTGTAGGCAATGCGACGATGTGTCTGGCGGCTTGGCAGATTAGTAAGCAATCGGTAGTAAATAATTGATAATTGATAATTGATAATTGATAATTGATAATTGATAATTGATAATTGATAATTGATAGTTGATAATTGATAATTGATAATTGATAATTGATAACTGGGTTTTTGGGTTATGGTTGAAATTCCCCAGCCAACAATAATCCACATTTTAGGTAGGAATTTTAATTTTCTGTTCTTTGTTGAGTTTCGGATCTATGTCTTCGATAATTGCATCGTTATTTGCTAAAGAATCATTATTCGCGCTCTCTTTATTTCCCTATTTAGGCTTTTTGTGGTTGATGACTAAAAAAGTCAAAACTCCCAAGATCGCTCTGATTGGTTTTTATCTAACCCTGGTATTTGTCGCAGTGACGATTCCCGTGGGTGCATACGCTCAAATTACTTTACATAAATCGTTGGCAGATGTCGATCTATTGCATGGTGGAGCTGAATTCTTTTTGACGCTTTCTAATATCACGATCGCGATCGGTTTTAGTCAAGCCTTAAGATCGGCCAATAATTGATAAGGTAATTATCAATTATCAATTATCAATTATCAATTATCAATTAATGACAGATTCAAGTTTGAATAATGGCATGTGCGCGATCGGGTTGGGGAGTAACTTGGGCGATTCGAGAGCAACTTTAAATGGCGCGATCGAGCGATTGCAAATCCAGCCTCAGATCGAGCTAATCGCCGTTTCTAGCTGGTATCAGACTGTGCCGATCGGCCCACCTCAGCCAGATTATCTCAACGGTTGTGCGACCGTAAAGACCAGTTTGAGCGCATTAGATCTATTGACTATTTTACAGGCGATCGAGACTGATTTTGGACGGGTGCGACGGGAGGTTTGGGGCGCGCGGACTTTGGATTTAGATCTGTTACTGTATGACAATCTAATTGTCGATCTCCCCACTTTACAGATTCCCCATCCCCGAATGCTCGAACGTGCATTCGTACTCATCCCGCTAGCCGAAATTGCCCCCAATTGGCGCGAACCCAAATCGGGCGAGTCGATCGCCACCCTCTGCAACAAGTTAGAATATGCAGGGGTTAAATTAATTGATAATTGATAATTGATAATTGATAATTGGGTTGGTAACATAAAGACGGAGAGCTTGATGCAACACAATTTAGAGGTTCCAGAGGTGAGGCTATACTAAAGCATAGGAGAAAAATAATACATCCGCTGCTTGGTTGATTTTCATGGACGGGTTCCCCGTCCGACAATGCATCCGCAATTATCAATTATCAATTATCAATTAATTTACATATGCCATTAGGAAACGAACCAGCTAAACTCATTCAGAACAAGCTACATTACAAAGGTCGTAAATTTACATTTAGTGTCGATAAGATCGAATTACCTAATGGGGTGACGGGCGAATGGGAATGTATTCACCATCCCGGCGGCGCATTAGCAGTACCGATTACTAACGATGGCAAATTAGTATTAGTCAAACAATATCGCTTCCCTACTCAAGGCCGAATATTAGAATTCCCCGCCGGGACATTAGAAGTCGGCGAAGATGCCGCAACGACGATCGCGCGCGAAATTGAAGAAGAAACGGGATATCGTGCTGGCAAATGGCAGAATTTAGGCGAATTTTTTCTCGTTCCTGGTTATTGCGATGAAATTATTTATGCGTATCTAGCACAAGATTTAGAAAAATTAGCCGTCCAACCTACAGGCGATGCCGATGAAGATATCAGTATCGTGCTCATGACTCCTGGCGAATTTGAAACAGCGATTTATAGTGGCGAACCGATCGATGCTAAATCGATCGCTGCTTATTTTCTCGCCAAACCAAAGCTAGGTTTAAGTTAGTGAGGGTGGGTTTTCTCTCCATGTTCTCATCCGATGACAATGGCAGATCCCGTCAAGAATGTTTAACGATCGTTGCACGCACAGGAGCGATCGTTCGATAATAGCCAATAAGTAGTTAACTAGAATCGACCCTACTAACCTTGAAATTTTAGCCGCTAGATGTACCAGACATCGGCATCGGTATCACCAAACAGCTACCGCTCTTAGGCATCCCCCTAAAGCCTAACGCCTAAAGCCTAAAGCCTAAAACCTAATCCCTATCCCCTAAACTAACATGAGCGTTCAAGTCATCTTACCAATCCTGACAATTCCCTTCATTCTTGGTGCCCTATTCTTCGGCACCCGCAACGGCTTCTATGATTCGGACAAATATCATGGTAATGGCTCGGCTCACTAGATTGCGACCTACCGTTGGCGCAGCCGTGCCAACGTTAGATAATTGCTTCGGATCTTGACATAGCGGCGTCGGCTTTATTCTGGACTTTTCCCTTGTCTACCCTGTCCCATTCTAGTAATGAAGATCTAGTTTGTCTGCCCTATGGTGTCGGCCATGGTGATGAGGGCGTGTGTTTGCTCGTCAAAATGGGGCCATATCGGATTTTACTCGATTGTGGCTTGAGAGACATTAAGCCCCTGATCGGCGTGGATCGGCAGCCGATTTGCGATTTAGTCATCTGTAGTCACGCTCACGCGGATCATGCTAGAGGTTTACTAGATCTGCATCGTGCCTTTCCCCAGCTACCGATTTATACCAGTGAAGTCACCAGCCATTTGCTACCGCTCAATTGGTTGGATGACAAAGCTGGCGTCCCGCATCTGAGCCAAGCTTTGCCCTGGCGACGCTCGATCGAGTTTGCAGATGGTTTATCGGCGGAACTATTCCCCGCTGGACATTTGCCTGGTGCGGCAGCAGTTTTATTAACCTATACCGGATTTTATAAGTCCTATAGTATCTTCTATACGGGCGACTTTTTCCTGTCCAATTCCCGTTTAGTAGAAGGTTTGCACCTAGACGCGATTCGGAATCTCAACCCCGATGTCTTGATGATCGAGGGTAGTTATGGCACCGCACGCCATCCCCATCGCCGCAAACAAGAAAATACATTAATGGCACGGATCGATCGAGCGATCGGTCAACAACAATCAGTTATCTTACCAGTAACTCAGCTCGGTATCGCTCAGGAATTACTAATTCTCCTGCGCTCTCACCACCTATTTACCGGACGCGATATCGATATTTGGGTAGATAGCGCGATCGCCGCAGCTTATGATGCTTATTTACCATTACTAGATAGTTTTCCGCCGTCGGTTCAAAACTTTGCCCGCCATCAGTCCCTATTTTGGGATGAAAAAGTCCGTCCGCACGTTCGCCAGCTTACACCAGAGACTTTACCAAAGATCCATCAACGGCAGTGTATTATCATCACCGAAAAATACACAGATCTCGACACTTATACCCAGGGACATCCCTTCCCTGTGCTGGTATTGTTACCCTCATCGCCGCACGGGATAACTATATTCCCCCCTACAACTCCCGAAATGGCAGTTGAAACCTACCTGTTGAGCGAACATTCCGATGGTGCTGGTACCGCACAGCTCATCCATAATATCCGTCCCAAACACGTCGTATTCGTTCACGGTTCGGCTCCTTATTTAGCAGATCTGACGGGATTAGAAGAGCTGCAAAACCGCTATCATCTCCACTCCCCATCCGCCGGAACGCTAGTCTCTCTACCGATTGGCGAGACATTCATCCAACCCGCACCGCCGACAGATCCCAACTATGAAGGCGAATTAATCGAACTAGAGCGCGAAATTAATATCACCCTACCAAATGCGATCGCCAGCGATCCCCGCTGGCACAATTTCGCCGATACCGGATCGATCGAAGCCAGATGGCAAGGCGAAGAAATCGTCCTCCGAGGCATTTCACCCCGCGAAATTCTCGCCCGCCAACAAGAACTAAATCTCGATCCCGACACCCCCTGCTGCGGCAACTGTCGTTTTCAACGCGGCTCCCGCTGTTATAATAGTCGATCGCCACTCCACAACTTTAAAGTCACCCCCGACGGTTTTTGTCCGGCATTTGAACAAGGAAAGGGGTAGATGGGTGGATGAGTAATGAGTAATG
>NZ_PVWO01000711.1 GCF_003003845.1 Chamaesiphon polymorphus CCALA 037
GCTTTCATCCCCTCCCTGCTCCACTACGCGCCTTGCTATCGCTCGTCGCTTCGTTCTCGCGAGGAAGGGGAATTCCCACCTGTCTGATTAAACTGCTGCTTGGCATTACTAAAAGCCTCTGCCATTACCGCTTGAATCTGTTGTGGATCGGGCTTTTTACCACCCATCAGATCGCCGAAGTAAACACAGGCACCTTCACCCAATGCTACGGTATAAGCCGCCGCCCAAGATGCCGAGATGATACTGCCAAAACCAGGAATAAATTTAATCAACTGTCGGGCGACTAATTGCGCCACAAAACCACCCGCGATCGCGCTGACGACGCCCCCAGCTTGAGATGGAGTTAGGGTTTGACCGTATAATTTACCCAATAATCCTACCATCGAGACTTGAATGGCAGTTAGTACGGGTAAATCGGCAAAAGGCAGTGGAATTGCGGCAACAGTACCAGCGGCGATCGCACAAGGTAAAATATAACGACGTGCGACATCACGGTAGATATTGCCAATTTGATTACCTTCAGCATCCTGAGTAGCCGTACCCGCTTCGAGCAGTTGAGACATCGCTCGCGATTGAGCTTCGGGCAATAGATCGGCTAAAGCTGTCCGCATTGCCTCTAAGCCATAAAATTCGGGCGTGTAGCCGTCTTCAGCCAAAGTAAAGTCAATTAGCACCGCCCGATCGAATAGTCCTATAAACGCCTGCTGGATGGCAGTATAGGCTCGATCGACCGACTCGATACTAGTCGGTTCTTCGGGATGATCGGTTTGAGTAGTAGGGTAAATTTCGTGCAGACAAGTAACTGCGAGCAGACAGGGAATCTGCGGATATTTTTGACGTAATTCACTAGCGATCTGGCGGAGCGTATCGATCGCAAAATCATTGATTTTGACTGTCAGAATGATAATGCGCGGACGAGTAGTTTCTGTCTCCAGATCGCCGATCAGTTCTTGAATCAGACTATTGGTATCGCGATCGACATCGCCCAATCCTACGGTATCAGTAAAGACTAGTAACGGCAGTTCGCTCGAAGGATAATTATACCGCGCTGTCGATTGAGTATGCGGGCGAAAACCCTGCCCGACAATTTCTGCCGACACCCCTGTCAATCCCCGCACGATCGAACTTTTACCTGCTTGGGGTTTGCCAATCAGCAGAGCCTCGGTAGTTGGCAATTGCGCGCGTACCGTAGCCAAAATCTCGGCGACTTGAGTTTCATCGACACTAAACCATTTCCCCACAGTCTGTGCGGCTCGATCGACAGGCAAAATTTCCATTGCTTTATTCGTCGCCAGTTGCCAGCCACCAGCGAGTCGATCTGTCAAACCTGCAATTGTAGACTTATTCTGTGCTGTAGTCGGATTGTCTGCTTGAGGCTCAGGGGTCGAGGATTCTGGTTGTTGTGGCACGATCTTTAGCAAATAATGGCACTCGTCAGTAATACAATTATCCGATCGTTCGATCGCGCTCGATGGCGTGTTATTACGGTAGTGCTAACCGTCGATCGAGTTATTTGGGAATTTAGATTCTGAGTGTCGATGGATTTTTATATGAATGTAAATATTGTTATTGCGAAATCAATCGAGCTGGTGTAGCATACTATCGGTTAATTGACACGATCCATGTCGAAATTTATCGCTCTTCATCAGAGCCGATGTAACCCCGAATATCTATTAAGAGAATAGTACAGATGAACAAAAAAAATCTTACGATCGGGCTAGCTACTCTAGTTCTATCGATCGCTAACGCTCCAAATGCCCAAGCCGCATTGATTAATGGAGTGACTGTCACAACCAATATGGGAGCACTTTTGGGCACTAATATTAACAATATTGTTAATGGAGTTGGGCTGCCTGGAGATATTCCAAGTTTGACAGAAACTCATGCCGTAGGATCTCCAAGTAATGCTTGGATTGGTACATTGAGTACTAATAATCTTATTACTTTTAACCTAAATGGCAGCTATAATCTTGGTGGCTTTAGTCTGTGGAATTTCAATCCTACTACCACGTTTGGAGTAAGAGGAGTAAATATTCTCACCTCGATCGATGGGACTAATTTTACGACTTTAGCAGGTGCGCCTACACAGTTTGCAGACGGAGCTGATAATGCACCAGAATCACCAGAACAATTTAGCTTCGCTCCAGTCACTGCCTCCTTTGTCAGGTTCCAGGTATTGACTAACACTGGTAATTCCAGACCTCAAGCTGGTTTATTAGAAGTTCAATTTGATTCAGCTTCAGCAACAGTTTCATCGACAGCAGTACCCGAACC
>NZ_PVWO01000177.1 GCF_003003845.1 Chamaesiphon polymorphus CCALA 037
ATAGCACATAAGTTTTTAATATTGATATAAAAGCTGGCGATGAAATGAATACAAGTTCTTCTACTATTGTCGAAGTACTTCAGTGGAGGGCGAAACATCAACCAAATAAGATTGGATATGTCTTTCTTAATGATGGAGAAATAGAAAGTGCATCTTTGACGTATAAAGAGCTAGACTATAGAGCAAAATTAGTTTCCACATTATTAAGAAGATCTGCTCAAGCTGGAGACAGAGCACTTTTAATTTATCCACCAGGATTGGATTTCATCATTGCTTTTTTAGGCTGTTTGTATGCAGGAGTAGTTGCTGTACCAGTGGACATGCCAAGGCGGAATCAACGGACGCAAAGACTGCAAAAAATTGTATCTGATGCACGAGCAAACCTAATTCTGACCGTAACAGAAGTTTTACCTACATTAGAAAATAGTTTTCCTAGTGATAGTGGGACACAATTATTGGGAACTGATGGGATTGAGGCAGATGGAGCAGCATTGTTCGAGCCATCTAAAATTTCTGCCGACACTTTAGCATTTCTGCAATACACATCTGGTTCTACTGGTAATCCTAAAGGGGTAATGGTCAGTCATGGCAACCTCATGCACAACGAGAAAACAATCAAGAAAGCTTTCAACCACTCTGAAAACACAATTTTTGTCGGTTGGCTACCTTTGTTCCATGACATGGGCTTGATTGGGAATGTGTTGCAGCCTATGTACTTAGGTATTCCTAGTTATTTGATGTCACCAGTAGCATTCTTGCAAAAACCGATTCGGTGGCTGCGAGCGATCGATAAGTATAAGGCTACAACCAGCGGTGGACCTAATTTTGCCTATGATTTATGTGTAAACAAAATTACACCCGAACAAAGAGCCGAGCTGGATTTGAGTAGTTGGAATTTAGCTTTTAACGGAGCTGAACCAGTTCGCGCTGAGACTTTAACAAAGTTTGCGAATATCTTTAGCGAGTGTGGATTTAATCCTGCTGCTGTATATCCCTGTTATGGGATGGCCGAAACCACATTGTTCACGACTGGTAACTGGCAAGAAATTCCATCCATTGCTCGACAAGTAGATAGTGTTGCTTTGTCAGATCGCAAAATTATTATTCCGAGTAACTTGCCAGCAGACGATCCCACTCTTACCTCAATTGTTAGTTGTGGACGAGCTTGGTTGGATACTGAAATCGAGATCGTCGATCCAGGGTTATTAACGCGCTGCGCCCCAGATCGGGTGGGAGAAATTTGGGTAGCTTCAGAGAGTGTGGCGCAGGGATATTGGAACCGTCCAGATGATACCGAGCAGATTTTCAAAGCACAGATTGCGAATGATGAGAGGGAGCAGAAATTTTTGCGTACTGGGGATCTGGGATTTGTACATGACGGCGAGTTATTTGTGACTGGTCGCTTAAAAGATGTAATCATTATTCGGGGACGCAATCATTACCCTCAAGATATCGAACTGACAGTTGCTAATTGCCAACCATCGCTGGCTATGAATAGTGGGGCAGCTTTCATGGTAGAAATTGGCGGCGAGGAAAAGCTAGTAATTGCCCAAGAAGTAGAACGCACTCAACGTCGCCAGATCGATCGAGAGGCGATCGAAACAGCAGTCCTCGCAGCCGTATCCGAGCAACACGAACTACAAGTAGACGCGCTGTTGTTGCTCAAGCCAGGGACAATTCCCAAAACATCCAGTGGCAAAATTCAACGCAGTGCTTGTCGTCAAGCATTTTTGGATCGTACTTTCGATCTAATTGTCGAGCCATCAGAGCTATTTACTAGTACTATTAATCCGGATCGATCGGTTGACTTTGACAAATCTTCACAGCTAGAGAGTGTCGATAATTCAGCTCGATCGAAGCTGAAGAACGATCGCGATCGCCAAATTAAGACTCCTAGTCCAGTGGCTAACCCAGTGTTGATGACACTAGTCATCAACGCCATCCGCAAGCAGGTTGCCTTGACATTAGATAAACCAATCGATCGCATTTTTGCGACTCGTAACTTTCACAGTTTTGGCACCGATTCCCTCAAAGCAGTGGAAATTATCGGCAATCTCAGTCAGTATTTAGAACTACAACTGTCTCCAACCCTGTTGTTCGAGCATTCTACTCCTGCTGAATTAGCCGCTCATTTAGTGCAAACTTATTGCGAACATTTATCAGCCAAGTTTTTAACTCCACCACCAGATGTCGATGCACCCACAACTTCAGATCCAGACGATCGATCGCAACCAGCTACTGTGAATGCTAGTGGAGACATTGCCGTAATCGGCATGTCCTGTCGGTTTCCGCAAGCCCCAGACTTGGAGAGCTACTGGCAATTATTAGCAAATGGCGATAACGCAATCACCGAAGTTCCCACTCAGCGATGGGCGCAGAACTGGTATGATGTCAATCTAGATACTGCGAATAAAACCTATTCCCGCTGGGGCGGCTTTATTGACAATGTAGATTTATTCGACCCGCTCTTTTTCCAAATTTCTCCTCGGGAAGCCGAGTTGATGGATCCCCAGCAACGAATTTTCCTAGAAGTAGTGTGGGAAGCCCTCGAACATGCTGGTTATCGACCAGAGCAATTAGAACCAGATCGTGTCGGCGTGTTTGTCGGCTGTAGCAATAATGGTTACTATCGACGCATTGAAGGACAGTTGCAAGCTGCTGACTATAGTGCTGGGATCGGGAATCAGAACCCGATTATTGCTAATCGAGTTTCATTTTTACTCAATCTGCGCGGCCCTTCTGTATTGGTGGATACCCTTTGTTCGTCATCATTGGTATCCCTACACATGGCCTGCCAAAGTATCCGCCAAGGCGAATGTAATGCGGCGATTGCTGGGGGAGTGAATCTCCAGTTATCGCCAGAATATTATGTGGGCATGAGTCGGATGAAGGTGCATTCCCCCACCGGACAGTGCTACGCTTTCGACGATCGGGCGAATGGGATTGTCTTGGGAGAAGGAGCGGGAGCTGTTTTACTCAAACCTTTAGAACGAGCCATCGCTGATGGAGATCGCATTCATGGCATTATCAAGGGTTCGGCAGTAAATAACGATGGTCGCACCAATGGATTGACAGCACCCAATCCAGCTTCACAAGCAGATGTGATTCGCACTGCTTTGGATAATGCGGGGGTATCGGCTGAGACGATTTCTTATGTAGAAGCGCATGGTACTGGCACTACTTTAGGCGATCCGATCGAGATTGAAGGCTTGACTAAGGCTTTTAGGGTAGATACCGACCAGAAACAATTTTGTGCAATTGGGTCAGTGAAAACTAACCTGGGTCATTTGGAATCGGCGGCGGGGATTGCCCAATTCATCAAGGTACTACTGTCTCTGCAACATCAACAGCTTCCCCCTAGTTTGAATTTCGATCGACCTAATCCCTACATTCCCTTTGATACTTCGCCGTTTGTCGTTAATAACCAATTGCAAGCTTGGGAATCTGCATCTACTCCCAGACGGGCAGGTGTCAGTTCCTTTGGCATGGGTGGCACTAATGCTCATGTGGTGGTGGAGGAAGCACCCACTCTGAAGGAGATTCACAATCAAGTCGATCGAACGCATCACCTATTGATGCTATCGGCTAAGTCTGAACAAGCTTTAAATGAATTAGTCGATCGCTATCATCAATTACTCACAAATCGGCCGGGTTTATCCTTGGCCGATTTGTGTTTTACGGCCAATACCGGACGGGTGCAATTTAACGAACGGTTAGGGATTGTGACCGATAGTATCAGCGATCTCACCGCACAACTCACTGCTTATCGGCAACAGCAACTAACTCCTAATATTTATCGAGGTTCTAGTCAGAAAAAAAGCACGGCTAAAATCGCCTATCTATTTACGGGTCAAGGATCTCTATCTGTGCGGATGGGTCGCCAACTCTATGAGACTCAGCCGACCTTTCGCCAAGCGATCGCCGAATGTGCAGTCTTGATGGAACCCCATTTAGACCAACCGCTGTTATCAATTCTCTATCCAACAAATGGCCAGAAAGAGCTAATCGATCGAACTATCTACGCGCAACCTGCATTATTTGCATTGGAATATGCCCTATTCAAACTATGGCAATCGTGGGGCATTACCCCAGACGCCGTACTAGGCCACAGCCTGGGTGAATATGTTGCGGCGGTGGTGGCTGGAGTGATGAGTTTGGCTGATGGCATTAAGTTAGTGACCACCAGAGCGCGCCTGATGCAAAACTTACCAACCGTTGGGGAGATGGTCGCAGTTTTTGCAACTCCAGCAGATATTCAGAAGACAATCGAGATCGACGGTCGGCAGCTCACTTTTGCCGTTTACAATAGCCCAGAAAATACAGTCATTGCTGGAGATAAACAAGCAATTTCTCATGCGTGTGCGGCGTTGGCAGCAGAGGGGATTGGCTTTAAGCCGCTCGATACTACGAATGCTTTTCATAGCCCACTAATGGAGCCAATGCTGCCGAAATTCCAGCAACTAGCCGCCACAATTTCTTATACTTCTCCTCAAATCCCACTCATTTCTAACCTAACTGGCGCACAAGTTGACAAGATCGATGCCGAGTATTGGTGTCAACATCTCCAGCAATCGGTCAGGTTTGTCGATGGCATCCAAGCTTTAGCTGAGTTGGACATCAATATTTTTGTCGAAATTGGCCCTAAACCGACATTATTAGCGATCGGACAGCAATGTTTGCCAGTGGACGACGATCGTCTTTGGTTGAGCAGCCTCCGTGGCATCGCTGATGGAACACAGATGCTGCATAGCCTTGTTCGGCTTGCAGTTAATGGTGTGGCGATTAATTGGGTGGGATTCGATCGCGATTATGCCCGCCAGCGCGTTCCGCTGCCCACTTATCCCTTCCAACGTAAAAGCTATTGGATCGATCCACCTATGGACACTGAACCTTTTGCTCCGATACCCAGTAATCAGAATTTAAGCTTCGCCTCACAAGACTCAGCCCTAGCAAGTGTAGATATGACCGATCGACAACGCCAGCAGGATATCTTAAATCAGCTACATACTAGTGTTGCCAAACTACTCAAAGCTGACCTCGCCGAAGTGGATATCAATGCTCCCTTCTTAGAAATGGGTGCTGATTCGCTAGTGTTGGTGGAGGCGATCGGTTATGTCGAACGGACTTTTGGCCTCAAGGTGGGTATCCGGCAAATATTTGAGGAATTGACTACCATCGCGTTGCTTGCCAAGTATATTCACGAACAAATTCCGCTGGAAATTACCTCACCAGAGCCAGTATTAGCAACATCTACAAATGGAAAGTCAGCTACCAATGGCAACTCAGGGCATCACCATGAATCGAATAAGTTGTCTTCTACATCAAACGTAATTCAGTCAACTGGAGCTGTGACAATGAATTCTGCCAGTGGATTAGAACGAATTATGCAGCAACAACTGCAAGTAGTGTCTAATACCATGTCCGATATAGTTGCACAACAATTATCATTTTTGCGGGAGCAAACAGGAAATTTTGAACCAGCCCCTAACGCCATCACAGGAATAGATCCAAAAAAGTATCAACCAGTGGTTTCCACAGTCAATGAAGATCGAAAATCTCCGCCATTACCACCGATTGCCGAAAAATCGCCACTACAATCGACATCACAATTATCACCATCGATCGAGCTAGATCGATTCATTAATAGTTACACTCAAAAAACATTTGGCTCCAAGAATGCCACCCAAATTAGTCGGGATGTGTTGGCAGATAGCCGAGCCAGTGCAGGGTTTCGTCCTTCTCTTAAAGAGTTAGTTTATCCCATTATTGGCGATCGAGCTGCTGGTGCATACTGTTGGGACATTGATGGCAATAAGTACATTGACATCACCATGGGTTTTGGGGTGCTATTGTTTGGGCACAATCCCCAGTTCGTCAAAGATGCCATTAGTAATCAGTTGGAGCGAGGACTGCAAATTGGCCCGCAAGCTCCGCTGGCTGGCGAAGTTGCGCGCTCGATCGCCGAACTGACTGGTACAGAACGGGTAGCCTTCTGTAATTCCGGTACTGAAGCGGTCATGACCGCAATTCGACTGGCGCGACATACCACTGGTCGCAACAAAATCGTCATCTTTACTAACTCCTACCACGGTCACTTTGACGGAATTTTAGCTACAGCTTCTCAAGGGCAGTCTATTCCCAGCACTACTGGTATAGCACCTCTGACTGTATCAGATGTATTAGTGCTGGAATATGGTGAGGATTCGGCACTGGAAGTTGTGCGAGCCAATGCTACCGAAATTGCGGCAGTAATTGTGGAACCAGTGCAATCGCGTAATCTAAGCTTGCAACCGCGCGAGTTCTTGCAGCAGCTCCGTCTAGCGACCGCAGCTAGCGGCATCGCATTAGTCTTCGATGAGGTATTGCTAGGTTTTCGCATTCATCAAGGTGGTGCCCAAGCTTGGTTTGATATTAAAGCCGATCTAGTCACTTATGGCAAAATTATTGGTGGTGGTTTACCGATTGGGGTAGTCGCTGGTCGAGCAGAATATCTTGACGGTATTGACGGCGGCTCCTGGTCTTATGGGAATGCATCTTACCCCTCAACTGAAAAAACCTTCTTTGCTGGGACATTTAATAAAAATCATCTAGGCATGGCTGCTGCCCATGCAGTCGTTCAACATCTCACAGCAGCAGGCCCATCTTTACAAGCAGAACTCAATCAACGTACTCAGATTTTAGTCTCTACTCTCAATGATTTCTTTGTAAGTGAAGAAGTTCCCATCAGAGTACTTAATTTTGGTTCGTTGTTTCGCTTTACTTTCAGTGGCAACTTTGACCAATTTTTCTATCATCTGATTGCTAAGGGGATCTACATCTGGGAAGGACGTGCTTGTTTTCTTTCTACTGCTCATACAGATGAGGATGTCAACCAGATCGTGCGAGCGATCCAATCTACTGTCCGAGAAATTCGCGCTGACGGATTTTGGCCTCGATCTTCCTCTGATAGCGCAACGCTGCCCTCTAGTCAGAAACAAGCTACAACAGTTTCATCCATGGCAACCGCAAAAGTAGAGCCAGCGGATGCTCCCGTTGGCATTCCCCTCACCAAAGCACAACAACAACTTTGGTTTCTTGCCCAACTAGGGGACAACAGCTCTGCGGCCTACAATGAATCAGTAATAATTCAGTTACGAGGTGAATTAAAGCTTGCCGCCATGCAACAAGCTTTGCAAAAAATCGTCGATCGCCATGAGGCTCTGCGCACCAAAATCGATCCGACAGGTGAAGTTCAGCACATCTGTTTATCAGTGAAGATTGATGTACCAGTAATTGACTTCTCTGATATAAATGATAACGATCGGGAATCTCAAGTAACAGCTTGGTTACAAGAAGACAGACAAACCCCTTTTGACTTTACCAAAAACTCTCTATTCCGGTGCCAAATTCTCAAGTTAGAAGCGCAACAGCACTTACTAGTGGTCTCGGCTCATCACATCATTATTGATGGTTGGTCGATGGGCATCATGCTGCAAGAGATTGCGGCTATCTATTCAGCCGAGTGTGAAAATATCTCTTCTGAGCTTACGTCGCCGCTGCAATTCCGCTCATATGTCCAGTGGTTAGAACAACAGGCAGATACAGCAGCAATGGCTAGCCATCAATCTTACTGGCTGGAGCAGCTTTACGACCCAATTCCCGTCTTAGAACTACCCACAGATCGTCCCCGTCGAGCCACAAAGACTTTTCGGGCTAACCGACAAACGATCGAACTGGAGACTAAGCTCAGTAACGATCTCCGCAGAGTGAGTCGAGAACAAGGTTGTACTTTGTTCATGACTATGCTGTCGGCCTACAAAACTCTGTTTCATCGTTTAACGGGTCAAGACGATATTTTAATTGGGATTTCTACGGCTGGTCGCTCTTTAGAAGGCAGTCAAGAACTAATTGGCTACTGCACTCATTTATTGCCAATCCGCAGTCAGTTTGTGGATAATCCATCTTTTCTAGAATATTTACTAACGCTGCGCGGAGTATTGCTAGCTGCTTATGAGCATCAAGATTATCCTTTTGCCAACTTACTCGAGCTTCTGTCAGAACAGCGAAAAACGAACCATGTGCCACTGATTACAGCGACATTTAATTTAGAGCGATCTCTGGCTGTACCAGAAATGTCTGGACTTGATACCAGCTTATACTCTGGAGCGATCGGTTTTGCCGACTACGATCTCAACTTGAATGTCATTGAAGTAGGCACTGAACTTGTGTTGAGTTGTGATTACAGTACGGATTTGTTTGATGGGGCGACAATCTCAAGACTGTTAGGTCATTTCCAGACAGTATTATTAGCCGTTGTCGAAAATCCCCAGCAAGCGGTAAGTGAATTACCCTTACTAAGTGAGTCCGAACGCCAACAATTACTGTTTGACTGGAACGATACCCAGACAGATTATCCGCAAGACAAATGTATCCATCAATTATTTGAGGAGCAGGTAGCGAAAACACCAAATGCAATAGCGGTGGTATTTGAACAGCAGGAATTAACCTATCAACAGTTAAATCAACGCGCCAATCAACTGGCGCATCACCTCCAAACTTTAGGTGTCAAACCCGAAGTACTAGTGGGCATTTGTGTCGAACGATCGCTAGAGATGGTGGTGGGATTGTTAGGGATTCTCAAAGCAGGTGGAGCATATGTTCCTCTAGACCCCAGTTATCCGACAGAACGCTTGAGTTATCTGTTGAGTGATGCGGGGATAGAAGTATTGTTGATACAAGATAACTTGCTGTCAGTGCTACCTTCTCATACTGCCCGAGTAGTTCGTTTGGATATCGATTTGGCGGTAATTGAGCAGTACAGTCAAGCGAATTTAGTGACTGGTGCTGCCGATGATTTGGCTTATATCATCTACACTTCTGGCTCCACCGGACAACCCAAGGGGGTGTTAGTCGCTCATCAGAATCTTGTTAATGCTTACTTTGCTTGGGAGGAAGCATATCAACTACAAACCCACGCCAGAAATCATCTCCAAATGGCTAGTTTGTCATTTGATGTGTTTGGCGGAAATTTAGTACGTGCACTATGTTCGGGTGGAAAGTTAGTTATCTGCCCACTAGACTATCTTTTGAATGCGGAAAAACTCTATGAATTGATGGTGCAGCAAGAAATTGATTGTGCCGAGTTTGTCCCAGCAGTGGCAAGAAACTTAATGGAATACTTGGAGGAAACTCACCAAGATTTAAGTTTCATGAAAGTAACGATCGTCGGTTCCGATAACTGGTACATAGAGGAACATGAAAGAATCCGAAAATTGTGCCATGAAAAAACACATTTAATCAATTCTTATGGCGTAACTGAAGCAACAGTCGATAGTTGTTACTTTGACAATAATTACGGTCGAGAATGGGTTGAAAAGTTAGTTCCAATTGGGAAACCATTTGCCAATACTCAAGTGTACATCCTCGATTCACAACTACAACCAGTACCAATTGGGGTAGCCGGAGAACTCCACATCGGGGGCGATGGATTAGCCCGAGGCTATTTAAACCGTCCCGAACTCACTCAAGCGAAATTCGTTCTAAATCCCTTCTCACCAGATAGATCGCCCCGGCTGTATAAAACTGGCGACTTAGCACGTTACCTCCCTGACGGCAATATTGAATTCTTGGGACGTATCGACCATCAAGTCAAAATTCGGGGCTTCCGGATTGAGCTGGGGGAAATCGAAGCAGTTTTGAGTAATCATCTTCAAGTCCGACAAGCAGTAGCGATCGTCACCGCAGATTCTGCTGGAAACAACCGATTAATAGCCTATGTAGTCAGTGAGGAGGAAACCCTCAGCACTCAACAACTGCGGGAATTCCTGCAACAGCAACTTCCCGCCTACATGGTGCCTTCTGCCTTCGTCATCCTCAATACCCTCCCCCTAACCCCCAACGGCAAAGTAGACCGGAAGGCTCTGCCCGCACCAGATGGTGAAATAGAGCGAGAACAGGAATATGTCGCCCCCCAGACACCAAATCAAGAGATCGTTGCCCACATCTTCACTAGCGTCTTGGGGGTCGAAAAAGTCGGCATTCACGACAACTTCTTTGAATTAGGCGGGCATTCGCTCCTCGCGACCCAATTAACCTCCCGACTCAAACACAGCTTTGCGGTAGACATCCCCCTGCGAGCTGTATTTGAAGCTCCGACTGTCGATCGACTTGCGCGGACGATCGATCGATTACGGACACAGGAGCAAGGATGGAGCCTACCTGTAATCACTCGAATTGTGCCAACGAGCGAATCCATTCCCCTGTCATTTGCCCAAGAACGACTGTGGTTTCTCAACCAACTCGAAGGAGCATCAGCGACTTACAATATGCCTGAAGCTTTGCGCTTGACTGGGGACTTGAATCTCGATGCTTTCCAGCAAGCCCTAACTGAAATCGTCCGGCGGCATGAAGTACTGCGCACCAGTTTTACCACAGTCAATGGCACACCGATGCAGGTGATTCACCCATCCGCCAGCATGGATATAGCGGTGACAGACTTACAACACCTCACCGACACCGAACGGGAAGTGGTGCTCGAACAACAC
>NZ_PVWO01000712.1 GCF_003003845.1 Chamaesiphon polymorphus CCALA 037
GTGCCCACACCTACGAACGCATCGACAAACCAGGCTCCTTCCACGCCGAATGGACGAAGGAAGGGTAGAGGGGTGGATGGGTAGATGGGTGGATGGGTGGATGGGTGGATGAGTGGATGAGTGGATGAGTGGATGAGTAACAACTCCTTACTCCAATGTTTATCCTCCTATTCCCTATTTCCTATCTCCTAAAACCTAGATTCTACTCCCTATTCCTATAGGCTGTACCTGTCTTATCGCGCTGTCTTGTCTGGCATAATCCGGGAGGTTCCCTCCCGGCTGCGAGCCGCTGCTTTGTGCGCTCTGTTCGGGAGGAAACCTCATCGATTTATCTGCTTCGATAACTTTGAGCTGAAAACAACAAGAAACACTCCTTGTCCTAAACTAAGATCGATTAGAAGATGGAGCAGTTTTCGGTGCAACACTAGGAGATTTACTCGGCTTTGGTGATGATTTAATTACCTTTGGAGCGGCAGGAAGTTTGGCAACCCCTGGTACTTTTTTGAGCGCGACAAATAGATCGAAACGATTGCTAGATTCATCTAAAATCGCACTAGTTACTCCCAAGCTCCGCATTGCTTGAAAACCAGCTTTAACTTCTGGAGATAGATAAGGTAAAGGCAGATTGCCAGCATTAATCGTGCGATCGATATCGATAAAAAATTGACCGTTATGCGGGTTTAAATTCGATCTAATCGATTGTTGAAATAGAGCATTCTCCGCAAGCCGCTGTTGCGGTTGGGGCACGATCGATCCCGCCACAGGCGCGCCCAAAGTGATGAATGCCAAATTGCGATCGAGCCAGCCATGAGTAGCCGCAATCCCATTCAACGGCGATGTCCAATTGGTCACATCTTGCCCATTTAATTTGGCTTTGGCAATCTTAAATGCCTGCTTTTGTCCCATCGTCTTATCGAGTTTGGCAAAAGCTTTTTCGGCCACAGATCGATCGCTTGCTTGTTGCATTAATACCAAACCCGCCCCGATCTCGGTATCGATTTTAGCTGGTTTGGGCACGATCGCCACCCCAAATGCGCCCTTACTCCAGTTAAGGATCTCTGATTCTAAATCTAGTCCCGTAATGCTGTCGAGATTTTTCACCACATCAGCAGGTTTGACGGGTGCGAGCGGATTATTAGTATCGGTACTGCGCACATAATCTTGCCACAACCGCTGTAAGTTGCCACCAGAAACCATCACAAGGGTATCTACAGGGAGATTAGCGGCAAAATCTCGACCTTGATTTTCGACTACCAGCTTTTGCTTGGGATTGGGTTTGAGCCAAGAAATCCCTTTCCAGGCAATGCCTTCGGTTTCTAAAGTGGCATTAGCCGCGATGCCTTGCTGAATTTGCGCTTGGGCTAATTTGTCCGCTGCAAGGGTTTCGGGAGAATTAGCCGCAGCCACAGCCGTAGCTACGGGAATATTTACATATACCTGCGCGAAGGGGCGCGAAATCTCGATCGCGCTGAGGGCTTTGGTATATCCTGGTACCGCCAATAAAGATTTACCGCCTTGCTGGGTATCGATGACGCGGTGGAGACTGGCCCGATCGGTCGCGATCGCCACAAAATTATCGACGATCGCGATCGCCATCGTGCCCGCTTTGCGCTTGTATTCCCTAATGGCAACGCCTTTGTGGTTACTTTCGACAAAATTGGCATCGATCGGCGTTTGATGCTGTTCTACGGCTTTTTGGGCGGCACCGCGATCGGCGATCGGTAAGATGGCGATCGTTTGACGATTGGGAATGACTCCGCTGGGGGATTTATTCGCACTCGCAGCCGGATTATCTAAATAGCCAAGTGTGATTTGTTTGCCCACCCAAGGTTGAATATCGCGAAGATAATCGTACCCGTAAGCAGTTAGAAAATCGGTCTGAAATTTGGCTAGCTGCTGCTCGAAAACACCGCGACTCGTTGGAATCCCAAACTCAGAAAACTGCTGCCACCGCTCTAGATCGGTCGAAATCGAGACAGATAAAAGTGTATCTTGCGGTAGCAAACTCACGCCATTACTAGTATCTAGTTTAGTAGAGTTCCCCGACCACAATTTCCCGATCGCGATCGCCCCTACAGCCAGAATTGCAGCCACCCCAACTCCCACAACCATCCGTCGGCGTTGCTTGTATTTCGGTGCCATAGTATTTAACTTTGACTTTGGTTTGGGTTGTCGATTGGGCATTTTATTGGGCATTTCAACAGAGGTTAAGATTTGGGGGTATGGGAAATAAAAATGTCGCCAAAAATCCTGAGTCTGATGCTATC
>NZ_PVWO01000713.1 GCF_003003845.1 Chamaesiphon polymorphus CCALA 037
AATTTAATCAATCTTTCAGCAGTCGCAAACCACTTAAAATCACCAATACGGTAGATCCTTCATGACCCAAAACGCCCAAAGGTAGGGTCATATTGCCAGTAAAATTGGCGATTAACAGTACGACAATAAAGCTGAGGGCAAAAATGATGTTTTGTTTGACAATCCGCCCAGAGCGACGACCGAGCCGAATGGCATACTCTAATTTTTCCAACCGATCGGCCATTAGTACCACATCTGCTGTTTCTAGTGCCACGTCGCTCCCCGCCGTTCCCATCGCAATTCCGACAGATGCTTGAGCTAGAGCCGGAGCATCATTAATCCCATCACCAACCATCGCCACTGAGGGGTATTGTTGCTGGAGCTGGCGAATTACTTCCAGTTTATCTTCTGGTAAGAGTTCTGCATACACTTTATCGATCCCAATTTCCCACCCAATACTGTCGGCTGTGCGCTGGTTATCGCCCGTCAACATCACAATTTGCTCGACTCCCAGCCGTTTCAACTGGGCGATCGATCGAGCGGCTGTGGCTCTGACGGTATCGGCAACTGCGATAATCCCCAAGATGTCGTTGTCATATGCCACCCAGACAACGGTTTTACCCTCTTGCTCCCACTGCTGGCTCTGTTGGGCAATCGCCTCTGGACAACGCTCGGCTTGGGCTTGGACAAAAGTGGCTTTACCGACTACAGCTATCTTCCCCTCAACCTCGCCAATAATGCCCCGTCCAGGCTCAGAGCGCACATTAATGGCTTCAATCCATTCCCAGCCTTGTTTTTGAGCCGCATGGACGATCGCCGCCCCGATCGGATGTTCGGATAAACTTTCTAAAGCAGCCGCTACTTGGAGTAATTTGTCTGAAGATTTATCAACCGCCATGACTCGGACGACTTGAGGTTTGCCTGTTGTCAGGGTTCCAGTCTTGTCAAAGGCGATCGCTTTAACTTGTCCGATCGCTTCTAATTGCGCCGCATTCTTGAATAAAATCCCATGTCGCGCCCCATTAGCAATCCCCGATAACAGTGCTGGCATCGTTGCTGCCATTAAAGCACAGGGCGAAGCTACTACCAAAAAAATCAGGGCGCGATAGACCGTATTTTCCCAAGTCCAACCGAGTAGAAATGGTGGTAGAGTACCCAGTAAAATGCCCATCAGCACGATCGCTTTGGCATAGCCACGCTCGAATCGTTCGATGAACTGCTGAGACGGCGGTGTTTCAGTCTGTGCCTGCTCTACCAAGCGAATTACCCGCTGAATCAGACTACTTTCTGGCGGTTGGTGAATCTGGAGTTTCAACGCGCCAGTACCATTAATCGTCCCTGCAAACACCTCATCACCTACTGTTTTTTCGACAGGCATCGATTCACCCGTAATCGGAGCCTGATCGATCGCGCTAAATCCCTCCGTGACAATCCCATCCGTCGGTACCAACTCCCCAGGCTTAACGAGAACGCGATCGCCGATTTGTAACTGAGCCACCGCTACCATCTGCTCTTGCCCATCCACAAGCTTGCGGGCAGTATCGGAAGTGAGACTCATCAACCCTTGGATACTCCGCTCGGTGCGGCTCATGGCATAGCCCTCCAGCACTCCACTGATGGCAAAAATCAGAATTAACATCGCCCCATCGACGATAAAGTAGTACTCTTTGCGCCACAGCCCTAAAATGGCGGCTCCCAATGCTGCCACAATCATCAGTAGGTCTACATCTAGTTCTCGTTCCCGCCATAGAGTAGTCAATCCTTCACGGGTGCTTTCATATCCGCCAATGACATACGCAGCGGTCAGAATCAGCAAACTCACTCCCAGCCAGCCGCTATTGAGACTAAACCAACCGAGTAACACCAGCAGCGCACAAACTCCCGCCGCGATCGCATCGGGATGTTCTTTCAATAGTGTTTGCCAACTGAATCTAGACACAGCAGGGGAAGACATGACCACAAAAATAGATTGCCTTTATACCCTACACCTTGACATTGATGTTAATGTCAAGGTACAAATCCAGATTTGTAAACTATGAACGCTCAATATTTAACAATCAAGGAACTGACAGAGGCAGTGGGCGGGGATATCACGCCGCGAATGGTGCGGCATTATCACACCTTGGGTTTATTGCCACCAGCCCAGCGATCGAATGGCAATTACCGACTTTATACCCCCCAAAATATTCAACAGCTACAGCGGATTGTTGCTCTCAAACAGCAAGGGTTTCAGTTGTCTCACATCCAACAGCTACTCACCAGCGACTCCGGCATCGATCTCAGT